>QHBR01000331.1 GCA_003244015.1 Hyphomicrobiales bacterium
CCAGAGCATGAACCAAATCACCCATGCGGGAATCCTCTGAATGCGTCACTCCACTAGGTGTCACGCACACAGTAGCCGAAACTCCGTTGCCTGATCTAGTGCTCGTACCAGGAGGCATGACCACACCAAGCCAAATGGTAGACGACGAGATACTTGACTGGCTACGCAAGGTACGCAAAACGACCGCCTGGACCGCCTCGGTCTGTACCGGCGCGTTGATTTTGGGTGCTGCCGGCATCCTGAAAGGTCTGCCAGCCACGACGCACTGGTACAAGACGGGCGTGCTCAAGATTATGGGCGCCAAACCCCAGCTAGACGAGCGCATTGTGCGGTCTGGCAAAGTTGTTACCGCCGCTCGCGTGTCGGCAGGTATCGACCTGGCGCTTTGGCTGGCAGGTGAGATCGTTGGTCGCGAGCGGGCCGAAGCGATCCAGCTGACTATCGAATTCGACCCACATCCACCGTTCGACGCCGGCCACATGAGCAAAGCGTCCAAAGAGACGCAAAAGCTTGCTAAAGAAATAATGGACCATCGCATGCCTGCCGACCAGCGCCGTCTCGTCCCCAAGATCGCATGGAGGCGCTTCATCGATCTAATCCGCACTGGAAAATAGCCTACATAAAAGGACTCCCGCAGCGTCCTTTTACTTTCCAGGCAACATCGTGCTCCTTCCGCTTCCCCCCTACGCGCCGGAGCTGAACTCGACAGAGAACATCTGGGACTATCTGCGCCGCAATTTTCTCAGCCACTGCGTCTGGGACACCTATGAGGCCATCGACGCGTGTGCGACGCCTGGAATGCCCTGATCGCTAAATCCGAGGTCATCACTTCAATTGGAACAAAAGATTGGGCGCAGGACAAGATATAGGGCGGGTGGTATTACTCGACCGGAGAATTTCTGAGGCGCTTTGTTTCGCCGCGCCGGACCTTGGTTTCGATGCGGCGTTCGCGGGTCGCGAGGCCCGGACGGGTTTTCACGCGAAATTCCGGCTTTTCCGCCGCCGCCGCGATCAAGCGAAGCAATCGCTCGCGCGCGTCCTGGCGGTTCCGCTCCTGCGAACGGTGCGTCCGCGCGAAGATCACCAGCACGCCGTCCTTGGTGAGTCTTGTGCCCGCGAGCCGCTCAAGCCGCCGTTTCACCCCCTCGTCGAGAGAGGGCGAATGGGTAACGTCGAAGCGCAATTGCACGGCAGTCTCCACCTTATTGACATTCTGGCCGCCTGGGCCGCCCGCGCGGGCAAAGGAAAAGGCGAGTTCGGACTGATCGATCGCGATCTCCGGCGTTACTTCGATTGTCGGCATGACCTTCGCCTCGTTGCACGGCGTGGTTTCAATCCATTAACCGCGATGCTTTAGCGCCGATTAAGAAATTGCGCGCATGTCTTGCCAATGGCGCGTCGCGTTCTGCCATTTGCGGTTGCCGGGGCCTTGATGTCGGCGCTGGCCGGCTGCTCGAATTACGAGAGGCCGCGCCGGCCGGCTTGGCGCGGCGAGGCGGAAGCTGCTTGTCTCGCCCAAAAACTCATCCATGTCACGGCCTACGTTCAGCCGGCCCGCGAAATCGACGGCCCTGGAATTTGCGGCCTGACCTGGCCCTTCAAGGTGAGCGCGTTGCTCGATGGCGCGGTGCGCTTCAATTCGGTTTATACGCTCGACTGCCCGATGATCGCCGCGCTCAATGCGTGGCTTGGCGAGATCGTGCAGCCGGCCGCGCGGGCACGTTTCGGTCAGGAGGTGGCCGAAATCGATTCGATGGGCGCCTATAGCTGCCGGACGATGAACAATCAGCCGGGCGGACGCATTTCCGAACATGGTTTCGGCAATGCCTTCGACATCGGCGGTTTTCGTCTCGCGGACGGGCGCGAGATTTCGATCGTCCGCGATTGGACAAGGGGCGACGATCAAACGCGGGCTTTCCTGCAAGACGTGCATGCGGGGGCCTGCGGCCAATTTACGACGGTGCTCGGCCCTGGCGCCAATATCTTTCATTATAATCACATTCATGTCGATCTCGCGCTGCATGGCAACACATCGGCCGGCCCGCGGCGGATCTGCCGGCCGCTACTGCCAAGCACGACTCCCGAGCCGCCGCGCGATGGTCTGCCCAATCCGCCGGAAATCGAGGAGGATGTCGATATAGCTCAGGCGGGACACCCCCCCGGCGACACGCTAGCCGTGCATGTGGGGCCCGGCCCGGCGCCGCCCGCGCGCATACCCGACGTCTATTTTGCCGCCGCCGCGCGCGTGCCCTCCGCCCGCGCCTATGCGCCGGTCCCGCCGGAGCCGGTGCGCGGCTCGTTGCGCGAAGACGGCGCCTTCGTTCCCGAGGGCCGGCCATCCGATTGGGATCTTCCGCCCTCTAGTCCAGGGCGTTAGATCGCTCACCCTAAACGAGTGGAATCAAAGTGATCGAAAATAAATCGCTCAAATTCAAAGGGTTGGGTTGGAGCATGTGTGAGCCCTCGGGCTTGACTAATTCATAACTGCCCAGTTATGAATCCGGCATGCAAGCCACGCCGGACGATTTTTTCAAGACACTCGCCGACCCGACCCGTCGGGCGATCTTCGAGCGGCTGTGTCGCGACGGAGACCAGACGGTCGGGGCCCTGACGGCTCAGGCCGGGGTCTCGCAACCGGCCGTCTCAAAGCATCTCGGGGTCCTAAAGCAGGCCGGGCTGGTGCGCGACCGCCATGAAGGTCGCCAGACGCACTATAGCGCGCAGCTCGGCGCCTTGGCCCCGCTGATCGACTGGACAAGCCAAATGGCCGGCTTCTGGCAAAGCCGGTTCGACCACCTCGAAGTTCTATTCAAAAGGATGGACCAATGACCAATACTGCGACCGAAACGCTCTCCGTCGTTGTCGAACGGGAGGTAGCTTTTCCGCCGGAAAAGATCTGGCGCGCGCTCACGCAACCACACCTGATCGAGGAGTGGCTCATGAAGAACGATTTCAAGCCAGTCGTGGGCCACCGTTTCGATCTTCGCGCAGACTGGGGCGTTGTTGACTGTCAGGTCCTGGCAGTCAAGCCGAACAAAACGCTGTCTTACACGTGGGGTGCCTATGGTCTCAAGAGTGTCGTCACTTGGACTCTCACCCCTACGAGCACGGGGACCCACCTGCGCATGGAGCAGTCGGGCTTCCGGCCGGATCAGCCGCAGTACTACCAGGGCGCCAAGGGCGGGTGGCAGGAGTTCTTTGCGGCCCTGGAGCAGGTATTGGCGCGGATAGACTGAAGCTCTTCGGAACAAGTCAGAGCTGGGCGGCCCGAGTTACCGCAAACGCGGGGGAGTTGTCGTGACACAGTAGAGTTCGAATGCCCGTGCCAGATGGAAATCCGTGACCTCCGATACCTCGACGCATCCGCCAAAGCGGGGAACTTTACGCGCGCCGCAAAGGATCTCCGCGTAAATCCGGCAACGATCAGCCGACACGTAGGGCGGATCGAGGATGAACTCGGGGCGGCGTTCTCGTGCGCATGGAGCAGTCTCGGGCTTCCGGCCCGAAGATGAAGCCGGGTACCAGGGCGCGAGCTACGGCTGGCAGCGGTTCGTCGGCGGCCTGGAACGGGTGGCCGCGGGGCTGGACTGACCGCGCGTGCCGTCGCGGACACTCGGCCTTGTCCAGCTGCGCGCGAGCCAGATCAATGGCCGCAGCGTCCGCGTTGACATGCACCCGCGCTACCTCAGGAAGGCAGGCGAAGTGAAGCCTGCATGAAAAGGAAAACATGAAATTGGACACATTCCTCCCTCTCATTGAAAAGCCCCAGGGGCTGATCATGAAGCTGGCGTATACCATGACACGCCGACAATTTGGCAAAGTGCTTACACCGCTAAAAGTGGTTTCCGCGCGGTTGCCGCTTGCATTCGGTCTGTTCTATGCCAAGATCAGCAAGCTGGATAAAAAACTGCTGCTGCCGCCGGAAACTGCCCTGCTTATCCGTCAACAGGTGGCACGGATCAACGTCTGTCTTTTCTGCATTGATATTGGCCGCTTGGCCGCGATCAAAGCGTCGATGAGTGAAGCCAAATTCGATGCACTGGAGCAATACAGCACGAGCCCTCTTTTTACCGATGCAGAACGCGCGGCACTGGACTATGTGACGGAGCTTACAAAATATAAAAAGGTTAACCCGAACACTTTTGCTCGTATGTCCGGCTATTATTCCGAACGTGCGATCTGCGAGATCGTCTGGCTTGTTGCCAGCGAACATTTTTACAATATGACCAATATCGGTCTGAACATCCATTCGGATATGCTCTGCGACATCAGCAGGAGATCGCCACAAAAAAATAATGACGCCCACCGCCAGGTGAGAGGCCAAGGCTCATCTGCGTATCGCGCGTGAGGTCAGCGAACGGCGGGCGTGTTCAGGGCTCGGAGCGGACCGAGCATCGGTGCGGCATCGCCGCCGCCGCGCGCGTGCCGTCCGCCCGCGCCTATGCGCCGATACCGCCGGAGCCGGTGCGCGGCACCTTGCGCGAAGAGGGCGCCTTTGTTCCCGAGGGCCGGTCATCCGATTGGGACCTGACGCCCCCTAGTCCAGGGCGTTAGGGCACGATCCGATTTGTGCATGAGACCGCGCTCCAACGTCTTTGCCTTCGAACGAACTTTTTCTCGCAACTGGTCTGCTTTCGCGAGGCATACCCTAGACGGCGGCGTATGGACTGCAGTAGATAGGACAGGGCCGTCCAATTTGACTGCTGCCGTTCGCGGCACCGATGCCCCATTCGCTGCTCGAATGAATGGAAAGAGAAATGCCACAAGGCTATTTCGACAAAACCAAGGTGACCGCGCGGCTGCCAAACCTCGACATCGAGATTGTTCGCAGCCGTTCACTGGCCGGGGACGCCGAACGCGTTACAATCAGCCTGCAAGCGGCGCCTTCCTTCGAGGTATTTGGCCGTTTCCTGGAGGCCGCAAATCCGTTTCTATTCTGGATGCGCTTCGCTCAGACGGCTTGGACGCCCTGGCTCCGCTCGGCTCCCGCCAATCTACCCATTGGCAATTTCAGCCGCCTTCCGGCAACGGCGGATACCGCCGGGCCGGAGTCAACGCATCATGTCGATGACGTCGGATAACAAGGTCCGGCTGTTTTGCTTGGCGGATGCTCGAAGGCCAGTGCTCGCGGAAAACTATGCCCGCATGTCGGCGCCGGCGAGGCCGATCGCAATCCCCTGCCGCCTAGCGATCTCGAGCTTGACTGCGGTCCAATGGCGCGCCGGGCGCGCGCCATCGATGCAGCGGCCCCCGATCCGTTCGCGCGCCTCGAGATAGGCGTGCTCGTTGAAGCTTTCGATTAGGCGGCGGGCGTCGGCCGCGATTGCCGCTTTCCATTCGGCGCGGCACCGGAGCAATTTAAGGAACATGGCCAACCTCCACTCAACCAATGAGAGCACAACCCGTATACAATAATAAAGAGTAAAAATCAACCATAAATTACAAAAACGCGCTAAATTATATCGGTGAGGGCAAAAAATTTTTCAAACGCTGATTCGCCTTGAACTAGGCAATGGCTTTTAGCCCGCGAGTGTCGACAACAAAACTGGGGATTGAGCCAATGCGGTTTTTCCGGTGCAAAACGCACTGCGGCGGAAGCCGATAACCGCTGGGAGCAGGAGACTGGGCGTTCAAATCTGTTCGAGTTCGATCAAGGTTCCCGCAAAATCCTTCGGGCTTAAAAAAAGGACCGGTTTGCCATGCGCCCCGATTTTAGGGCGTCCATCGCCGAGGACGCGCGCGCCGCCACGAGTCAGACGTTCGCGTGCGGCAAGAATGTCGGCGACCTCGAAACAGAGATGATGTATCGCCCCGCCAGGATTTTCAGCCAGGAATTTGGCTATTGGGGAATGCTCGCCGAGCGGTTCGATCAGCTCGATTTTGGTGTTTTCGAGCTCGACGAAAGCCACTGTCACGCCATGTCCCGGCAAGGCAAAGGGGCCGCTCACCCTGACGCCGAGCGCGTCGCGATAAACGGCGCTCGCGGCCGCGAGATCGTGGACCGCGATGGCGACATGGTTCAATCGCCCGATCACGCGAATTGCTCCCGCACGCGATCACACCTCGACGACCAGAACATGGACCGCGGGCCGCTTGCCCCACGCCCCATTGATGGCGCTGCGTACCGCTTTTTCGATCGCGGTGGAGACGATATCCGCGTCGCGTCGCTTTTGCCGGGGCAATTGATCGAAGGTTTGAAACAGCGCATCGTCGACGATCGCGTCAATCGCGGCGCCGTCGCGGGCGCGCGCCGGTATCCCCGCGGTCATGACATCAGGCACCCCGGCGAGATCGCCCTGCCTGGTGACCGCCAAGGCAATTGTGATGATCCCCGAAACCGCGAGTCTTTGGCGTGTTTTCAGGGCTTCGGCGCCAAAAGGAACGAGGGTATTGCCGTCCTTGCACAGGCGCCCGCTTGGCGCCTCGCCGACGATTCCGGGGGGTCCCGGCGCAAGCAACACAACGTCTCCGTTGCGCGCCATGATGACATGCCGCGTGCCCTGCAATTTGGCGAAAGCGGCATGTTCGGCGAGATGAATGTCCTCGCCATGCGCGGGAATCGCGATTTGAGGTCTGGTCCAGGCATAGAGCTGCGCGACCTCGCCGCGGCGCGGATGCCCCGAGGCGTGGACGAGCGCGGTGCGATCGGTGACGACTTCGACGCCTGATCTTATGAGATTGTTGATAATGCGGCCGACCTCCCTTTCATTGCCGGGAATGGTTCGCGAGGAAAAAATCACTTTGTCGCCGGGATTGAGCGAAACAGCGGGGTGGTCGCCCTCCGAGATGCGTGCGATCGCGGCGCGGCTCTCGCCCTGGCTTCCGGTTGCCAGCACGACCAGTTTGTCGCGCGGCAGGTGGGCAAACGCATCCTGGGAAAAAAAATCCGGAATGCCGTCGAGGTAGCCGCAGTCCCGCGCGACGGCGACAACCCGCTCCATCGCGCGGCCGACGAGCACGACCGTGCGTTTTACCGCCATGGCGGCCTCGGCGACGGCGCGAATGCGCGCCACATTGGAAGCGAAAGTGGTCACCACAACGCGCCCCGAAGCGTTGCCGACGATGTCGCGCAACGTCTTTCCGACGTCGGCTTCCGAGGGGCTCACGCCCTCGCGCAAAATATTGGTCGAATCGGAGACGAGAGCCAAAACCCCCTCAGCGCCAATCGCGACAAGACGTTTTGCGTCGATCGGCTTGCCTATTCCCGGCGCGGCATCGATTTTCCAATCGCCGGAATGAAGGATCGTGCCAAGCGGCGTGCGAATGGCGAGCGCCGAGCTTTCCGGGATCGAATGCGCCACGGCGATAAATTCAACGTCGAATGGTCCGATCGCGATGGCCGCTCCTTGCGCGACGACGGTGATTTGAACATCCGGGGCACCGGGCTCGGCGAGGCGCTTGGCTTCAAGAAGCGCGGCGGCGAACCGCGTCGCGTAGACGGGGCAGCCAAGCCGCGGCCATAGGTCGGCGACCGCGCCGATGTGATCCTCATGCCCATGGGTAAGCACGAGACCGGCTAAATCAGCCCGCATCTTTTCGATGAAGGTTGTGTCCGGGATGATGAGGTCTATCCCGGCGAGATCGGGGCCCGCGAAAGCCACCCCGCAATCGACCATCAGCCATTTCAAGTGTCCCTTGCGGCCAAAGCCGTATAGCGCGAGATTCATGCCGATTTCGCCCACGCCTCCAAGAGGCACAAAGACGAGCTCGTCATTACCTTCGTTCATTTGCACGAACCCTTCCTCGATCTTAACGGCACGATCCAGCGAGCACCAACCGGTTCGTGAAAAAAATCCAACTAAGCAACAGGTCAGGTAGCATCGCGCGGCCTGAATGTGCTCTTTCTAGGCAGAGTTTCCTGGCCGCGGCGAAAAGAAAACGTCGCCCGCCTCGATCGCCACCTGACCGGACGCTTGTTCGAGAATAAGCCGTCCGGTCGCATCGATCGTCTGAAACGTGCCTTCGATCGTTTGCGAGTGCCGCGCCACGCCGATCCATGCGCCAAGACCGGCGGCGAGCGAGAGCCATTCGGCGCGGATCGCTTCGAAACCGGCGCCCGCGGCCCAAACATCGAGCCAATGCGTCATCGTCGCCGACAGCTGCTCGAACATTTTTTCAGGTGCGACTGGCTGCCCCGTGATTGCCGAGAGATTGGTTGCTTCGTAAGGCGTATCTTCTGGATGCGAATGGCAGTTCACGCCGACACCGGCGACGCACGCGAAGCGCCCATTGGAGAGATTGGCGCTTTCCAGCAATATTCCGCAAAGCTTGGCGCCGTCATGGACAATATCATTCGGCCATTTGATCGTAACACGCCGATCCCCGCAAAGGATTTCGCGCAACGCGTGAGCCGTCGCGACGCCGGCGACAAAGCCGAGTTCCGCGGCCCTGTGCGGCGGCGCCGGATCGTTCAACAGCAGGCTCGCGTGAAGATTGCCTCTCGGCGACGACCAGACGCGGCCATTGCGCCCTCGGCCGTCGGTCTGGGTATCGGCGATCACCCACAGCCGTCCCGCATCCCCGGACCGGCCGAGCGCCAAGGCCTCGTCGTTGGTCGAGGCGAGCTGGTCATACCGGACCAGACGGAAACCATTATCTTGGGCCGCTCCGGCGAGACGATACAGGGCAAAACCACCATAGGCTGCAAATTCAAAACAGCGACTTCGCCGCCGCCGTGGTGGCGTCGATGAAGAGGCCAGGATAGGCGAACAAGAACACCACGATAATGCCACTCCCCGCAAGCACGATACGCGGCGCGAGCGCGGGCCTATCGAATGCGGGCGCTGGCTCGTCAAAATACATGATCTTGACGATCCTGAGATAATAAAACGCCGCGACCGCGCTCGACAGAACGCCAATGACCGCGAGCGCGTAAAGCCGCGCCTGGATCGCCGCGTTGAAAACATACCATTTGGCGAAAAACCCCGCGAGCGGGGGTATCCCCGCCAACGAAAACATCATCGTCGCGAAAAAGAACGCCATCACTCCGTCGGTCCGTGCGAGTCCGGAAAGATCGGAAATATTTTCGACGCCTTCGCCGCTGACCCGCATCGAGAGAATACCGGCGAAGGTGCCAAGAGTCATCACAAGATAGATCGCCATATAGGCGAGCACGCTGGCAACGCCGGTTTCACCGCCGGCCGCGAGACCGACGAGGGCGAAGCCGACGTGGCCGATCGTGGAATAAGCCATCAGGCGTTTGATGTTGGCCTGGCCGATCGCGGCGAAGGCGCCTAGCACCATCGAAAGGATGGAAAGGAATATCACGATTTGCCGCCACTGAGCGGTAATGCCCGGAAAAGCGGTTAGGATCACCCTGAGCGTAATGGCGACGGCGGCCATCTTCACCGCCGTGATAAAGAAAGCGGTTACCGGCGTCGGTGCGCCTTCGTAGACATCCGGCGTCCACATGTGGAACGGCACGGCCGACATCTTGAAGGCGAGCCCGACCATTAGGAATACAAGTCCGAAGACGACGCCTAGAGAAGCCTTTCCGTTGATGGTTTCGGCGATGCCCGCGAAGGAAACCGTGCCGGCGAATCCATAGAGCAGGGAAGCGCCATAGAGCAGCATGCCGGATGAGAGCGCGCCGAGCACGAAATATTTGAGGCCGGCCTCAGATGCCCTGATATTGTCGCGATGGAACGCGGCGAGGACATAGAGGGCAAGCGACATCAATTCGAGCCCGAGATAAAGCGCGATGAGGCCAGCCGCCGAAATCAACATCAACATCCCGAGCGTCGACAAAAGAATGAGGATCGGAAACTCGAATTTGTCGATTTTTTCGGCGGCCAGAAAATCCCGGCTCATGACCAAGGTGACGAGCGATCCGGCGAGCGTCAGCACCTTCATGAAGCGCCCGAACCCGTCATTAATGAAGGCGCCATCGAAGACGATAGCATTTGTCTTGCCGCCGAGGAGGATGACCACAATCGCGCCGCCGAGGAGACCGGCGGCGATCTCGGTTACCGGCCCGTCCGATTCCCTGCCACGGATAGCCCCGAGCAGCACGAGCACGAGAACGCCCGCCGCCAGAATGAGTTCCGGCAAGCAATGTGCGAGGGCCAGGGGGAGCGGCGTCATTCTATTCAGCCTTTAGTCGAAAGAGCGCGGCCGTCTTGGTCTCACCGAGAGCTGTGTCATAGCCTTTGATGAGGGCGCTTATGGCAGCCGCCGAGGCCTCCAAAACCGGGGTCGGGTAAACGCCGAAGAAGATCGTCAGAGCGACAAGCGGCGCGAATAGTGTGGCCTCGCGCCACGAGAAATCGAGGATCGGCGCAAGATTGGGCTTGTCGAGAACGCCGAATATAATGCGGCGATAAAGATAAAGCGCGTAGGCGACCGACCAGATGACGCCGGTTGTCGCCAGAAGCGCGACCCAGCTGTTGATCCTGAATGTACCAAGCAACGTCAGGAACTCGCCGATAAAGCCCGAGGTGCCGGGCAGGCCGAGATTGGCGAGCGTGAAGATCATGAAAACCGCAGCATAGATCGGCATGCGGGCGACAAGACCGCCGTAGGCCGCAATTTCGTGGGTATGCAGGCGATCGTAGAGGACCCCCACGCAAAGAAACAGGGCGGCCGAGACGAGGCCATGCGAGACCATCTGAAACACGGCGCCTTGAACCCCTTGCGGGGTCACGCTGAAGATGCCCATCGTCACCAAACCCATATGCGCGACGGAGGTATAGGCGATGAGCTTCTTCATGTCCTCCTGCACCAAGGCAACGAGCGAGGTATAGATGATCGCTATGACCGACAATGCAAAGACAAGCGGCGCGAAATAGGCCGAAGCCTCGGGGAACATTGGCAAAGAAAAGCGAATAAATCCGTAGCCACCGAACTTGAGGAGGACGCCGGCAAGTATGACGGAACCCGCTGTTGGGGCTTCAACATGCGCGTCGGGAAGCCAGGTGTGGACCGGCCACATCGGCGTCTTGACGGCGAGCGAGGCAAAGAACGCAAGCCACAGCCATTTCTGCATGGACGAAGGAAAGTGTGTATGCAGCAAGACGGCGATATCGGTTGTTCCCGCCACGCCATACATCGCCATGATCGCAAGCAGCATCAGCAGCGATCCGGCGAGCGTATAAAGAAAGAATTTGAAACTCGCGTAGACCCGTCTCGTGTGCCCCCAGATTCCGATGATGAGAAACATCGGGATCAGGCCACCCTCGAAGAAAAGATAGAAGAGCAAGAGATCGAGTGCGCAGAAAACGCCAATCATCAGGGTTTCGAGAACAAGAAACACGATCATATATTCCTTGACGCGATTTTGAATCGATTGCCACGACGCGAGAATGCAGATCGGCATCAAGAAAGTGGTCAGCAAGACGAAGGGAAACGATATTCCGTCAACGCCCATCTTGTAGACAAGGCCGTGTCCGAACCAGCCTTTCTCCTCGACGAATTGAAAAGCGGAGGAGGAGGGATCGAACCTCGCATAGGCGTAAAGCGACAAGAGAAAGACGATTAGAGTGGTGCCGAGCGCCGCGCGGCGGGCGTTTTCCAATGTGGCTTCGTCGTTGCCGCGCAGGGCGAGGATAAAGCCCGCCCCGGCAAGCGGCAAAAAGACGATGCAGGACAGAATGCCGAAGCCAAACATCAGCGAACTCCCGAGGCGACATACCATGTTGTAACGGCGGCGAGGCCGACGAGCATGGCAAAAGCGTAATGGTAGATGTAGCCGCTCTGCAGCTTGACGACGCGCCCGGTCACGTCGACGACGCGGGCGGCGACGCCATCGGGTCCAAGCCGGTCGATGATGGCGCCATCGCCGCCCTTCCAAAATTGCCGGCCAAGCCAAACGGCCGGGCGCACGAAAATTAAGTCGTAGAGCTCGTCGAAATACCATTTGTTGAGGAGAAACTCATAAAGCGGCCGGGCAATTTGCGCCAGGCGCTGGGGAATCGACGGTGCCAGAACGTAGAACAGGATCGCGACCAAAGAGCCGAAGGCCATCATAAGGGTAGGGAGCTGCCTCGCGAACGCCGGAATGTCTTCCCGGGCTTCGAGAAGGTGATTATCGGGACCAAGATAAAGCGCCCCTTTCCAAAATTCGGCCCCGCCCTCGCCGATGAAATCATGTGAAAAGACGATTCCCGCGAACAAGGCGCCCAGGGCCAAAACGCCCAAGGGAATGAGCATGGTAAGGGGCGATTCATGCGGATCGAGCGCATGTCCCTCGTGGCCATGCGCGGCGTGATCGTGCCCGGCCCCTTGTCCAGCCGCCTCCCAGCGTGGCGCGCCGAAAAAAGTCAGAAAGACAAGCCGCCACGAATAGAAGGCCGTAAGCCCGGCCGCAGCCGCCGTGAGCACGTAACCATAGAAGGCGCCGGCGCGGTCCGACGCAAATGCCGCCTCGATGATCGCGTCCTTGGAATAATAACCGGCGGTGAAGGGAACCCCGGTCAGTGCCAAGGTGCCGATCGTCATCATGGCGAAGGTGAAGGGAATCTTTCGCCATAGTCCGCCCATGTTGCGCATGTCTTGCTCGTGATGCATCGCCGTGATCACCGACCCAGCGCACAGAAACAAAAGCGCCTTGAAGAATGCGTGGGTGAACAAATGGAAGATGCCGAGCGAATAGCCGCCGACGCCGAGGCCGACGAACATGTAGCCGAGCTGCGAGCAGGTCGAATAAGCGATGACCCTTTTGATGTCGTTTTGGACTAAGCCGATTGTCGCCGCGAAAAACGCCGTCGTCGCTCCGATGATGGTGACGAAGGAGAGCGCCGCCGGCGCTTGTTCGAAAAGCGGCGAGAGCCGCGCGACCATGAAAACGCCCGCGGTCACCATGGTCGCCGCGTGGATAAGCGCCGAGACCGGGGTCGGACCCTCCATCGCGTCGGGCAGCCAGGTATGCAGCAGGAATTGGGCCGATTTGCCCATTGCGCCCATGAAAAGGAGCAGGCAAGTGATTGTCATCGCGTCCATGTCGAGGCCGAAGACATGGACTGCCTTATTGGCGAGGCCTGGCGCCGCCGCAAAGATCTGATCGAAGCCAACCGAATTGGTCAGGGTGAAAACGAGAAAAATGCCGAGCGCGAATCCGAAATCACCAACACGATTGACCACGAAAGCCTTGATCGCGGCGGCATTGGCGGAAGGTTTCTCGTACCAGAAGCCGATCAGAAGATAGGAGGCAAGGCCGACCCCCTCCCAGCCGAAAAACATCTGAACCAGATTGTCCGCCGTCACCAGCATGAGCATGGCGAAGGTGAATAGCGAGAGATAGGCGAAGAAGCGCGGCCGCGAGGGGTCGTCCTGCATGTATCCGATCGAATAGAGATGCACGAGCGACGACACCATGGTGACGACGACAAGCATCACCGCTGTCAATGTGTCGATTCTCAGCGACCAATCGACCCGCAACGCGCCCGAGGTGAACCAATTGCCGATGACCGAAACGCTTGCCGGCGCCGTTCCAAGCGCGACCTGGAAGAAAACGATAAAGGACAAAAGCGCCGAGACACAGAGGAGGCTTGTGGTGACGATTTCGGAAGGGCGGGGACCGATCCGCCAGCCGAAAGGCCCGGCGAGCAGAAATCCCAAAAGCGGCAGGAAGACGATGGCTGCATACATCGCAAGGCTCAGCCCTTCATCATGTTGATGTCGTCGACCGCGATCGATCCGCGGTTGCGGTAATAGGCCACGAGGATAGCAAGTCCGATCGCCGCCTCTGCCGCCGCGACGGTCAGGATGAACAGGGCGAAAACCTGGCCGGTGAGATCGCCGAGAAAAGCCGAAAAGGCAACAAGATTGAGGTTGACCGAAAGCAAGATCAGCTCGACAGACATCAAGACCACGATGATATTCTTGCGGTTCAAGATTACCCCGGCAACGCCGAGCGTGAACAGAATGGCCGCGACAATCAAGAACTGGGCGAGCGAGATCGTCATGATGGTTTCTCTCCGGAGCCGCGTGCGGGCAAGCTTGCAATGTGAGGGTTCAAATTCCTTGCCTCGAGGCCACCTTGCGCACCTCGACCGCCTCGGCTGGTGTCCGAGCATTCTGGATCGCCACGTTCTGGCGCTTCACGCCGGCCTTGTGGCGCAAGGTCAACACGATGGCGCCGATCATGGCGGTCAATAGGATGAGCCCCGCTGCCTGGAACAGGTAGACATATTGGGTGTAGAGCACCCGCCCGAGCGCCATGGTATTGGTCATGCCGGGCGGCATCGGCGTCGTGACATTGGCGATTGTTACGGGCCCGATTGTCCAGGCGCCAACGACGAAAGCGATCTCGATCAGTACCACGAGGCCAATGATTCCGCCGGCCGGCAAATATTGCAAAAAACTTTGTTTCAATTCGGTGAAATCGACGTCGAGCATCATGACGACGAAAAGGAACAAGACCGCGACCGCGCCGACATAGACGACGACCAGGATCATCGCCAGAAATTCCGCCCCGAGCAGCAAAAACAGCCCCGCCGCGTTGAAAAAGGCGAGGATCAGAAACAGCACTGAGTGAACCGGATTACGCGCGGAAATCACCATGAAGGCGGCGCCAATCATCATCGCCGAGAACAGATAAAAAAACCACGCAGCGATATTCATCGATTAACCCCCGTTTGTCCCGTTCCCAGGCGATTGGGGCGGAGTTGCCCCACTTTGCCGTCTCGATCGAACGCCTACCGGTAGGGCGCATCGAGCGCGAGATTGCGCGCGATCTCACGCTCCCACCGGTCGCCGTTCGCCAAGAGCCGGTCTTTGTCGTAGTAGAGTTCCTCGCGGGTCTCGACGGCGAATTCCGCGTTTGGCCCCTCGACGATGGCGTCGACCGGGCAGGCCTCCTGACAGAAGCCGCAGTAGATGCACTTGACCATGTCGATGTCGTAGCGCGTGGTGCGGCGGGTGCCGTCGTTGCGACGCGGTCCGGCTTCAATCGTGATCGCCTGGGCCGGGCAGATCGCCTCGCAGAGCTTGCAAGCGATGCAGCGCTCCTCGCCGTTCGGATAGCGCCGCAGGGCATGTTCGCCGCGATAGCGTGGCGATTGCGGATTCTTCTCGTGCGGATAATTGAGCGTTGCCTTCGGCTTGAAGAAATAGCGCATCGTGAGCACGAAAGCGCCGACGAATTCGGTCAGAAAAACCGCTTTGGCGGCTTGGTCGAGTTTCATTTTCGTTCGTCCTTGCAAGCCAATGTCAATGCCCCATGCCGGCGCCCCAGCCGGTGTATTCGAGAACAGCGGCGACGAGGACGACCATGCCGAGAGATACCGGCAGAAATACCTTCCAGCCAAGCCGCATTAGCTGATCGTAGCGATACCTTGGCACGATGGCTTTCGCCATGGCTATCATGAAAAAAACCAGGCAAACCTTCAAAATAAACCAGATCGGGCCGGGAACCTCGGTAAACGGAGAAAACGGGACCGGCGGCAGCCAGCCGCCGAGAAACAGAATCGCCGTCAGGGCGCACATCGTGACGATCGCCACATATTCGGCGAGCATGAAGAGCATGTAGGGTGTCGAGGAATATTCGACCATGAAACCGGCGACAAGCTCCGATTCAGCCTCGACGAGATCGAAAGGCGGGCGGTTCGTTTCGGCGAGCGCCGAAACGAAAAAAATAACGAACATCGGAAACAACGGCAGCCAGTACCAGCCAAATAGCCCGAAGCGGGTGTCCTGCGCGGCGACGATATCGCCGAGATTGAGCGAGCCTGCGCAGAGCAGCACGGTGATGATGACAAAGCCGATCGAGACCTCGTAGGATATCATCTGCGCGGCCGAGCGCAGCGCCGAAAGAAACGGATATTTCGAATTCGATGCCCAGCCCCCCATGATAATTCCATAGACGCTGAGCGAGGAGATCGCGAAAATATAGAGAATGCCAACGTTAAGATCGGCAATCGCCCAGCCCTCGCTCATGGGAATAACCGCCCAGGCCGAAAGCGCGAGGAAGCCCGTGACGAAGGGCGCCAAAAGAAACACGCCCTTGTTGGCGCCGTCGGGAATGACCGGTTCCTTGAACACGAACTTCAGCATGTCGGCAAAGCTTTGAAAAAGCCCCCAGGGACCGACCACATTGGGGCCGCGACGCAATTGCACCGCCGCCCATATCTTGCGATCCGCGTAGAGGACATAAGCGACAAAGATCAAAAGCACGACGAGCAGCGCGATGCTTTTTATGAGCGTCAGCGGCAAAGGCCCAGTCCAGGCGAAACCGGTCATCGGCTTTACTCCGCGGCTTCGCGCGCGAAACCCTCGGCGAGCGCGGAGCATTCTGCCATCACCGCGGAGGCGCGCGCGATCGGATTGGTCAAATAGAAATCGGCAATCGAGGACACAAAGGGGGCGCGTGTAAGCGCGGCGCCGCTCGCGGCAAGTTGCGCGGCGTCGAAGGGTTCGTTCGCGGCGATTTCGTCGAGCTTCGCCAAATGCGGATGGCCCGCATAAAGGCATGCGCGCAAGGCTTTCAGCGAATCGAACGGCAATTTGTGCCCGAGCACATCGGAAAGTGCGCGGAGAATCGCCCAATCCTCGCGTGCGTCGCCGGGCGGGAAATTGGCGCGATCGGCGAGTTGCACGCGGCCCTCCGTGTTGACATAGGTGCCGGATTTTTCGGTGTACGCCGCGCCCGGCAGGATGACGTCGGCGCGCCCCGCGCCCCGATCGCCGTGCGTGCCTTGATAAACTACGAAAGCGCCCGGTTCCACCGCGATCTCGTCCGCGCCCAGAAGAAACAGAACATCGAGCGCGCCGCTTTTCGCCATTGATCCCGCGTCAAGCCCGCCTTGTCCCGGTACGAAGCCGAGATCGAGGCCGCCCACGCGCGCCGCGGCCGTGTGCAGGATCGCGAAGCCGTTCCACCCCTCCTTGACGGCGCCAAGCGCGCTCGCGGCCTTGGCCGCGAGCGCAAGGATAGTCTGCCCATCCTCGCGCGCGAGGGCGCCTTGACCGATCAGGACGATCGGCTTTTCCATCTCGGCGGGCGGGTGGTCTCCCATGCTGGCGAGCGTCTCCGGCCCCGCCCCAAGATAATTGTATTCATAGGTAAGATCGGCTTTTTCGCCGATGACGCCTATCGGGAATCCGCCCTTCAGCCAGCGCTTGCGGATGCGCGCATTCAAAACCGGCGCTTCCTTGCGGGGGTTTGAGCCGACGATGATCAAGCCATCCGCCTGGTCGATGCCGGCGATGGCGGGGTTGAAAATATAGCTCGCCCGGCCAAAACCCCGAGCGAGTTTCGCGCCATCCTGCCGGCAATCGAGCGAAACGGCGCCGAGGCTTTGCATCAGCAGCTCAAGCGCGAACATCTCCTCGACGGCACATAGATCGCCTGCGATCGCCCCGATCCGCTCCGGCGGCGCCTGTTTGACCTTGGCCGCGATCGCTTGAAAGGCCACTTGCCAGGACGCTTCGCGCAATTTGCCGTTCTCGCGCAGGAAAGGGCGATCGAGGCGTTTGGTCTTCAGACCATCGACAATCTCACGTGTCTTGTCGGAAATCCATTCCTCGTTCACGGAGTCGTTGATGCGGGGCAGGATGCGCATCACCTCGCGCCCGCGCGTGTCGATGCGGATCGCCGAGCCAAGCGCGTCCATGACATCGATCGACTCGGTCTTGACGAGTTCCCAGGACCGCGCCTTGAAGGAATAGGGCTTTGGCAACAGCGCGCCGACCGGGCAGAGATCGGCGATATTGCCTTGCAGTTCCGACCGCATCGCGGTCTCAAGATAGGTCGTGATCTCCATGTCCTCGCCGCGCCCGGTCGCGCCCATGTCGCCGGTTCCCGCGACTTCCGCAGTAAATCTCACGCAGCGGGTGCAATGGATGCAGCGGTTCATCGACGTGCGCACCAGCGGCCCGATGTATTTGTCCTCTACGGCACGCTTATTTTCGCTGTAGCGCGAAGAATGGAAGCCAAATGCCATGGCTTGGTCCTGCAGATCGCACTCGCCACCCTGATCGCAAATCGGGCAATCGAGCGGGTGATTGATGAGCAAAAATTCCATGACTCCTTCGCGGGCCTTTTTCACCATTGGAGATTTGGTGAGCACGACCGCCGGCTCGCCGTTCGGGCCGGGGCGCAGATCCTTGACCGCCACGGCGCAGGACGCCGAAGGCTTGGGCGGCCCCCCCTTCACCTCGACGAGGCACATCCGGCAATTGCCGGCGATCGACAGCCGCTCGTGAAAGCAAAACCGCGGAATTTCGGCACCTGCCACCTCGCACGCTTGCAAAAGCGTATATTCGGGCGGAACGTCGATTTCGATGCCGTCAACGATGAGTCTGCTCATGTCATAACCTCAATGCGGTGCATCGGCCAATTCGAGCCTGCGCTCGATTCGCTCCGTCCGCTCCTCGAGTCGATCGATTCGCCGTTGAACGCCAACCAAGTTCTCCTCGACCTCAGTCATGCGGACCTTCAGCGTATGGAGATCGTCCAATATCCGGTCGAGCTTGGTGTCGAAATCATTCAAACGCCGGTCAAATCGGCGAAGATGTTCAAGAATCAGATTGTCCGGTTCATTGGCCATGGATTTATTCCGCCACGACCCCGAAATCTTTGATCGGCTCCCGGTGAGGATTGGCTGCGTACCGGCCGATACGCCACTCGATATCGTCCACGATGAGTCTGCTCATATCATTACCTCAATGCGGCGGTTCGACGAGATCGAGACGCCGCTCGATGCGATCCAGCCGCGCTTCGACTCGATCGATGCGGCGGTTGACCCCCGCAATCGACAGTTCAATCTGAGCAATTCTTTCTTCGACCGCGGTCATCCGAATTTTCAAGTCGCCAATATCCTCTAAGACACGATCGAGCTTCGAGTCGAGATGCCGCAAATATTCGAAGATGAGGTTCCCGGGCGCCTCGACCATGCGATCGCCTTACTCCGCCGCGACGCCGGTTTCGATTCCATCAACGACGACCTTGCTCATTATTCTCGAGCACGCGCGGCCAATGAACGAACGAGAGCACCCACAGGCCGATCAAATTCACAAAGGGGATAAAGGCAATAATCACCCACCAAGGTGAATATCCTACGCGGTTCAATATACGAACAATCGGATATCCCAAAACCCCGAGATAGATAAGAATGATCATCCAATGCCAAATCGAAATAGATCCCATTGCCGCCCCCTACTCGGCCGCGACGCCGAAGTCTGTTACCGGCTCCGGATGCGGATTTGCGGCATATTGGTCGATGCGTCGCTCGATCTCCGGGCGGAAATGCCGGATGAGACCCTGCACCGGCCAGGCCGCCGCCTCGCCAAACGCGCAGATCGTGTGGCCTTCGATTTGGGTCGTGACTTCGAGCAGCATGTCGATCTCGCGCCGTTGCGCGCGGCCTTCCGCCATGCGGGAAACGACACGCCAGAGCCAGCCCGTGCCTTCCCGGCAAGGTGTGCATTGGCCACAGCTCTCGTGCTTGTAGAAATAACTTATCCGGGCGATCGCGCGCACGATGTCGGTCGATTTGTCCATCACGATGACGGCGGCCGTGCCGAGCCCGGATTTCAAATCGCGCAAGGTGTCGAAGTCCAACGCCGCGTCGATGATTTCATGGGCGGGAACGCAAGGCACCGACGAGCCGCCGGGGATCACCGCGAGCAGATTGTCGAAGCCGCCGCGAACGCCGCCGCAATGGCGCTCGATCAATTCGCGGAAAGGAATCGACATCGCCTCTTCCACGTTGCACGGCTTATCCACATGGCCCGAGACGCAGAAAAGCTTGGTGCCAAAATTGTTCTTCGCGCCGAAGCTTGCAAACCATGCCGCGCCGCGACGGAGAATAGCCGGGGCGGCGGCAATCGATTCCACATTGTTGACGGTCGTCGGACAGCCATAAAGGCCCATGTTGGCGGGGAAAGGCGGCTTCAGCCTGGGCAGGCCTTTCTTGCCTTCGAGCGACTCCAAAAGCGCGGTTTCTTCGCCGGCGATATAAGCGCCCGCCCCATGATGGACATAAATGTCGAAAGGCCAGCCGTGGATATTGTTCTTGCCGATGAGCTTCGCCGCATACGCCTCGGCGATCGCGGCCTCCAAGCGCCGGCCTTCCAAAACATATTCGCCGCGAACATAAATATAGCAGACATGCGCCTGCATCGCGAAGCAAGCGAGGAAACAGCCCTCGATCAGAAGCTGCGGATCGTTGCGCATAATCTCCCGGTCCTTGCAGGTGCCAGGCTCCGATTCGTCGGCGTTGATGACGAGATAGGAGGGCCGCGCCGGATCGGGCTTTGGCATGAAGGACCACTTGAGGCCGGTAGGAAAACCGGCGCCGCCCCGCCCGCGGAGGCCCGAGGCTTTCATTTCGCCAATGATCCATTCATGGCCCTTGTCGATCAATTTCTTCGTATTGTCCCACGCGCCCCGCGCGATGGCGCTCTTGAGGCGCCAGTCGCCGAAGCCGTAGAGATTGGTGAAGATGCGATCCTTGTCCTCGAGCATCTCTCTTGACCTTACGATTGGTTCAAATCGGGCGTGCTCAAGTGACCATTGCGGCCGTCGGCGCCATAGAGCGAGGTCAATGAAGTAAGCCCGCCCGCGGGTTCCGAAGTGATGCGCCCGGTTTGCGAACCGGTCTTTACCGGGCGGCCAGCGGCGAGATCGTCGAGCAATTTCTCGAAATTCCGCAACGTCAGATCCTCGTAATAATCCTCGTTGATCTGGACCATCGGGGCATTGCAGCAGGCTCCCAGACATTCGACTTCGATCCAGGAGAACATGCCGTCCGCCGTAACTTTTCCTTGCTCGCCAATTCGCCTAAGCAGAATTTCCTTGATCGCGTTGGAGCCGGCGAGCAGGCAAGGCGTCGTGCCGCACATCTGGACATGGAACCTGCCGACCGGCGCGAGATTGAACATGGTGTAAAAGGTTGCGATTTCGAGCGCACGGATATACGGCATCCCAAGCTTTTGCGCGACCTTCTCGATCGCGGGTTTCG
This sequence comes from Hyphomicrobiales bacterium, assembly GCA_003244015.1. Classification (GTDB taxonomy): domain Bacteria; phylum Pseudomonadota; class Alphaproteobacteria; order Rhizobiales; family Beijerinckiaceae; genus Methylocapsa. The sequence continues at coordinate 20,901 of QHBR01000331.1, forward strand.
GCAGCCAATAATCGTTTTGTTTTTGCGCTTGCCACAACAGCGGGATCACGGCGGAAGCCTGGCGGCCTTCGGGGTATTTCCGCAAGATTTCCTCGCACTTTGCCTCGTTTTCGCGGGTGAAGGCGAAGGTTTCCGGCTGGTTCTCGGCGAGACGGCGAACGGACATGGATTCAGCTCTTCGATGTCGCGGCGAGGGGGGTGGACTCGTTTCGTAAGGGCGTCTTCATTCTCCAGAAAGCGAACGGCTGCATCACCGGTCCACCTCGCCGAAGACGATATCGATCGAACCCAAAATCGCGCTCACATCGGCAAGCATCGATTTGCGGCAGAGAAAATCCATCGCGGCAAGGTGCGCGAAGCCCGGCGCCCTGATCTTGCAGCGATAAGGCTTATCGGTTCCATCCGAGACAAGATAGACCCCGAATTCTCCTTTTGGCGCTTCGACCGCGCAATAGACTTCGCCGGCCGGCACATGGAAGCCCTCTGTATAAAGCTTGAAGTGATGGATCAAAGCCTCCATCGAGCGCTTCATTTCCGCGCGAGTCGGCGGCACCACCTTGCCATCCTTCGCGGCGACGGGCCCTTGACCGTCGGGCGCAAATAGCTTCTCGACGCATTGCTTCATGATCCGGACAGACTGGCGCATCTCTTCCATTCGAATGACTTGCCGGTCGTAATTGTCGCCGTGGCGGCCGACAGGAATATCGAACTCCATCTCCTCGTAGCATTCATAGGGCTGCGCCTTGCGCAGATCCCAGGGTGCGCCGGACCCGCGCACCATGACGCCGGAAAAGCCCCGGCGCCAGCACTCTTCTAGGCTGACGACGCCGATATCGACATTGCGCTGCTTAAAGATGCGGTTGTCGATGAACAGGGTCTGCAAATCGTCGCAGACTTTTAAGAAAGGGGCGCACCAGGCAAAGATGTCCTCGATGAGCTGCTTTGGAATATCGCCATGCACGCCGCCGGGCCGGAAATAATTGGCATGCATGCGGGAGCCGGACGCGCGCTCGTAGAAAACCATGAGCTTCTCGCGTTCCTCGAAGCCCCACAACGGCGGCGTCAAGGCGCCGACGTCCATCGCCTGCGTGGTGATACAGAGAAGATGCGACAGAATGCGGCCGATCTCGCAAAACAAAACGCGCAGCAGTTGGCCGCGCCGCGGCACTTCGAGGCCGAGCAATTTCTCGATGGCGAGGCAGAAGGCATGTTCCTGATTCATCGGCGCGACATAATCGAGCCGGTCGAAATACGGTATATTCTGCAAATAGGTGCGCGCCTCCATCAGTTTTTCGGTGCCGCGATGAAGGAGCCCGATATGCGGATCGACGCGCTCGACGACTTCGCCGTCGAGTTCGAGAACGAGCCGCAAGACGCCGTGCGCGGCGGGATGCTGCGGACCAAAATTGATCGTGAAATTGCGGACCGGATTGTCGCTCATGCTGATGGTTTGCGGCTCGTCGTAGGGCCATTCATCGCGGGTTGCCTTTGGCCTTCTCGTCGCCAGGTAACACATAGTCGATCGCGCCCTCCCACGGCGACAGAAAATCAAACGAGCGAAATTCCTGGGTGAGCTGGACAGGCTCGTAGACGACGCGCTTTTGCTGATCGTCGTAGCGAACCTCGACATAGCCGGTCATCGGAAAATCCTTACGCAAGGGATGGCCGTCGAAGCCGTAATCGGTCAACAAGCGCCGCAAGTCTGGATGGCCTGAAAAAACCACGCCGAAAAGATCGTAGGCCTCGCGCTCGAACCAATTGGCGGCGGGATAAAGCCCGGTGAGCGAGGCAACCGGCGTCGTCTCGTCAGTCGCGACCTTGATGCGGATTCGGCGGTTGTGTTTTGGCGAGAGAAGATGAGTGACGACATCGAAGCGCTTTTCGCGGGCGGGATAATCGACGGCGGTGAGATCAATGAAGGATGCGAAGAGACAGCTTGGATCGTCGCGGAGATAGGTCGCCGTCTCGATCACGCGGCTGGGCTCGACCGTCAGGGTCAATTCGCCATAGGCGGTCGAAATCCCGCTGATGGCGCTGGGCAGAGCCGCCGCTATTGCCTCGCCAACTTGTTGCAGGCCGCCGTCCATCACGACTCTATCCAATGCGCGTTTAAGATCCAATGCGCGTTGAAGTCACCGCGCGAGCGTATTGTTTCAACCCGTTTCTCGCCGAATGCCGGAAGCCTATTTGTCCGGGAAAAGTCTTACCGCTCGATCGTCCCGGTGCGGCGGATCTTCTTTTGGAGGAGCAATATGCCATAGACGAGCGCCTCCGCCGAGGGCGGGCAGCCGGGGACATAAATATCGACTGGCACGATCCGGTCGCAGCCGCGCACGACGGAATAGGAATAGTGGTAATAGCCGCCGCCATTGGCGCAGGACCCCATCGAGATCACATAACGCGGCTCCGGCATCTGATCGTACACCTTGCGCAGGGCGGGGGCCATTTTGTTGGTGAGCGTGCCGGCGACGATCATCACGTCCGATTGACGCGGCGACCCGCGCGGCGCAAAGCCGAACCGCTCGACATCGTAGCGCGGCATCGAGGCCTGCATCATTTCGACGGCGCAGCAGGCAAGCCCGAAGGTCATCCACATGAGCGAGCCGGTGCGCGCCCAGTTGATGAGATCGTCCGCCGTGGTGACGAGAAATCCCTTGTCGGCGAGACGATCGTTGAGCGAAAGAACATAAGGATCCGCCGCCGTACGCGCTGCGGCGAGTTCCGGCAAGTTCAATCCCATTCGAGCGCTCCCTTCTTCCATTCGTAGACGAAGCCGATGGTCAGAACGCCAAGGAAGATCATCATCGACCAGAAGCCGAACGTCCCAGCTTCGCGGAAAGCCACCGCCCAGGGAAACAGAAACGCGACCTCGAGATCGAAAATGATGAAAAGCAGCGACACGAGATAAAAGCGCACGTCGAATTGCATGCGGGCGTCGTCGAAGGCATTAAAGCCGCATTCATAAGCAGAAAGTTTTTCCGGATCCGGTGCCTTGAAGGCAACGAGGAAAGGTGCAACCAGCAGGGCGCCGGAAATTACAGCGGCAACCGCCATGAAAATCACAAGCGGCAAATATTGATCGAATAGGCTCGGCATGAATTGGCTCGGTCTTAGTTGAGCGGAATCAGGGCGATCAGGAGATAAGGGCCACGGACCCTTGCTTCAAGGTCGTACCGCAGTGCAATCAACTGTGCAAGAGGTGTTTGATTTTCGCCCAGCGCAATCGGGTGAGACCCAGTCCCTGCCGCTCCTTCCAATTCGCGATAGGCCAAACCAGTCCTGGCGGCGTGGTCAAGGTGCTCGATCCCGCGGGTTATGGCCCCATGACCATAACCCAATCGATCAGCATCGCGGGGATCGAGGGCGCCGGCATCAACCACGGCAGCGCCGGCGCTGCCATCGCCATCAACGCCGGGCCAAATGACAACATCAACCTCACTCACCTGACCATCGATGGGATCAAGACCGGGACTGCTGGCATCCGGCTCAACTCGGGCGGGTCGTTGACGATCACCCATTGCGTCGTGCGGAATTTTGTTATTGACGGAATCCGCCTTCAGCCACTTACGGGCGGGATCAAATTTCTGATCGGCGACACGCTGGTTTCGAATAATTCCGGAAATGGTATTAGTGTCGCCCCGCGAGGGACTGGCACGGCCATAGGCACTCTCGACCATGTCTCCGCGGACGACAATCGCATTGACGGCATAAGTGTCAATATAGAAGCGACGATCATGGCAATCAAAAGCATCGCCAACAACAACAATGGAGCTGGCTTTTCCAATCACAAAGGGAGCCTCCTGCTTGCCCATTCGACCGCAATGGGGAACGAAGTCGGCGTCTTTGTGGGCGGCACGGTCGAAAGCGACGGCAACAATGCCATCCACGACAATCGTACCAATGTTTGACGGCACCGGCGCCCTTGCTCCAATTCGGGCTCCTCTGAACAACCTTCGCCCCGTGACGTAACGCGACATGCCAGCGGCCCGGCCATGCGCCCTCGACCGGGCAACCCGCAACGATGACGGCGGGGCGGCGCTTCATTGCGCGCGCCGCCCCGCGTGGCGCAAGGAGATCGGGCGAACGGTTCCCTTCCCCTGAGGAGCGAGGGAACCGTTCAGCCGATCGCCCTGGATCTTCGCCGCGGCAGGGCTTTTGCCCCCAGCTCCTTTAGCTCATTTGTTTGCCAAGAAACCGATAGCGTAGGGGTGAATGGCGGCTGCAACAATCATTCTTCGCGATCATTGGCACGCGTCCAGGACGCGGGCAGGGACGAAACGAGATCGCCGCCGTGCCATTCGATCCGTCCGGCAAGCTTCAGTCCGAGCAAGACCGTCCGCACCTCCCGCGCCGGCGCCTCCGAAGCGCGGGCAAGTTCGTCAACCGAAACCGGCACCGGCCCCAAAAGCGCGATAAGGCGCCGCTCAATGTCTTCCCGGCCGTTCCGCGGCCGCTTGGACGGCTTCACCACGGGCGCCGCCGCGGCCCCCTCGCGCTCGTCTGGCGATGCGCTATCTTCCGGCTTCAAGGGCGTAGGCCCAAAAGGCGCATCACCCACTTCGGGAAGATCGAGCTCGTCCCACAGCGGCTCATACCCCCGGCCTGCGAAACAGGGCTCGAAAAAGCCGGTAACGGGTTGTTCGCGCGAGAGGTTTTGCTCCGCCAGCGCGTCAATTACATCCTCCGCCCTGGTGCAGAACGTTGCGCCGTCGCGCAAGAGATCGTTGGCGCCTTCCGCGCGCGGATCGAGCGGCGAACCCGGCACGGCAAAGATTTCGCGCCCTTCTTCGGCGGCGAATTTCGCGGTGATGAGAGAGCCGGACCGGCGCGCCGCCTCGACGACGACGACCGCCCGGCAAAGGCCCGCGACAATCCGGTTGCGGCGGGGAAAATCGCGCCCCCGCGCCTCCCAGCCGAACGGCATTTCGCTGATCGCCGCGCCTTGTTCGACGATTTGTTCGAGCAAAGCTTCATGTTCGGCCGGATAGATATTCCCCAAACCGCCCGCGAGGACCGCGATCGTCCCCGTCTCGATCGCCGCCTGATGCGCCCGCGCGTCGATCCCGCGCGCGAGGCCGGAGACAATGACATGCCCGGCGCGGGCAATTCCGCGCGCAAGCTGCGATGTGAAGGCAAGCCCGGCCGCCGAGGCGTTGCGGGCGCCGACGATCGCGATTTTAGAGCGCCGCAGGCTCGAAAGGTTGCCGCGCACGGCGATCAAGGGCGGGGCCGAGGCGGTACGCCGCAGAAGTGCTGGATAATCCGGCTCGCCGATACCGATAAAACGCGCGCCCAACCGCTGCGCCGCCTCGATCTCCCGGTCGGTCTCCTCGGTGGTTGCGATGCGGATCGGCCGGCCCGCCTTGCCGCTCGCGATCAAGGCCGGCAAGGCCGCAAGCGCCGCGCCAGCGCTCCCATGACGGTTAAGCAGAACTTGAAATGTCCGGGGTCCGATATTTTCGCAGCGCAGGAGCCGCAGCCAGTCGAAACGCTCGCCGTCGTCGAGGGGGCCGATCGCCTCCGGGGCAAGCGGGCTGTCCTCCATCAACTTGTCCCGATCCGCGATTCCGTGCCAGCCAGGAGCCGGGAAATATTGGCGCGATGTTTGATCCACAAAAGCACCGCCATGAGCCCGAACAAGAGCGCGGCGTTGGTTTGGCCTATGACCACGAGTACGATTGGTGTCAGCGCGCTGGCAGCGAGCGCGGCGGCGGAGGATGTGCGGGTGAGGAAGGCGACCGCGAGCCAGACGATGCCAATAACGACCGCCGCCGGCCAGGCGGCGGCAAGAAGACAGCCAAGAAAAGTCGCGACGCCTTTGCCGCCTCTAAATTTCAGCCAGGACGGAAACAAATGGCCAAGAAAGGCTCCGAGCGCGGCGAGGAGCGTGGGGGTGCCCGGCGCAAAATGAGCAACGATCAAAACTGCGACGGTTCCCTTCAAAAGATCGAGGAGAAGAGTGAGCGCGGCCAAATCCTTGCGGCCGGTGCGCAAAACATTGGTCGCGCCAATATTGCCGGAGCCGATCGCGCGAAGGTCCGCGGTGCCTGCCGCGCGCGTCAAGACGAGGCCGAAAGGAATCGCACCGCAAACGTAGCCAAAGAGAAAGGCGAAAACACTTTGAAGCACGCCGGAAATCCAGTTGGACCTAAGGGACGACGTGTAACCTAGCTTTCCAGCGGCGGCGCGGCAACCTGTGGATACGGCAGAAACCGGTTTCGGTGGCGCATTAGCTTTTTATACTGGGCTGGCGTGGAGCCCGAGGTGGTGGCCCAGTTTGAAATTCAGTAATGGGTAAAAAGCTGTCGGCGAAAGCCGCCTGAACTACGCCGGTGCGTCAAGAGCGGAATTCGACGTTTGAGAGGATTAAGCACCGAGAAGCTTACCGAGACACAAGCGGCGAGCTAGTGGATCGACTCTAAC
>QHBR01000237.1 GCA_003244015.1 Hyphomicrobiales bacterium
AAGTTAGAGTCGATCCACTAGAAGCCCTGTTCGTCCTGTCGGGAATCGGCGTCGCCGTCGGCGTCACACTTGAAAAGGACAGATTCGACTTCGGCTGGAAGCTCCTGGTTTCATCGCTGGGGATAGAAACTATTTTCACCGTGCTTATTTTCATGTCTGATGCGGAAATCAGCCGACGGCAAAAAGCCGAGATTGTCGAACTAGAAGGCAAGACTGAGGAGCTTCGGAAAAAGAATTTAGACATGGAGGTGGCGGTATCTCCGCGAATATTAGAACAGGGGCTTACGGCGAAAGCTTTGAAACCGTTTTCTGACATGTCATTTGTCGTTATCTCTCCTTCTGATTTCTAACCGAAAAGAACGGCAGGGCAAATTCGCTATATGTTGCTACAAGCCGGGTGGAAAAAAGTTACCAGAAATATTTCGACTTTGCCCCTTCCATTCTTTGATGGAGTCGTAGTCCATCCTTTGTCAAAAATGGACCGTCGCCGTGAACTAGACTCAGCTAACGCGTTAGTATCAATACTCATGCAAAATAATATTGCTGCGAGAGTAGGTATCCGCAATCTAAGGTGGACGTTCAAGGATACCCAGTGTTACTGCCGCCACCTTCAGCACAAGGAGCGGAGGCCCCAAATGCTATTTTGATAGAAGTTGGCCCTAAACCGCTTCCATCTTCTTTGCGGCTCAACCCAGAAAACATCCCCGCCGATCCAGCCGAAATTAAGATTTGGGGAAATATTGCAGAATAGGGCATCGGCGAAGCGAGGGCCGCAGACACTAACAACATCGAGCACGCGCCAATCCTAGGGATCATCGCCGCCCCCGCGCGCTGTAAGAGGAGTCAAGTATATAATTTCCTTAAAAATCGCGTGAACTCGCGGGTGATTCACCAAAAACGGCGCTTCCAGCGTTCCCGTCCACCCTAATCCGGTCTATGGAGGGGCCCGATTCTGGCGTATGGCGCAGGATCAAAAGGCCCGGTTCGATGCCCCGCATCCACGTCTGCCCGCTTTCAAAGCTGCCGGAGACGGTCCGCGCGACGGGCGCGCGAAGCCTCGTCACGTTGATCGATGAGGGAACGCCGGTCAGGCGCCCTTCCGGGATCGCCGTTGAAAACCATCTCGTTGTCGTCCTCTCCGACATTGTCGCGGAACTTGATGGCCATATGCTTCCGAGCGAAACCCATGTCGAAAAGCTCCTCGCCTTCATGCGGCGATGGGACCAGACGGCGCCTTTGTTGATCCATTGCTTCGCGGGCGTGAGCCGCTCGACGGCGGCGGCCTTTATCGCCGCCTGCGCGCTGCGCCCGCATCGCAATGAGGCGGAGATCGCGGACGCGGTGCGGGCCAATTCGCCGACTGCGACGCCCAATCTACGGCTCGTTGCGATCGCCGACGCGATGCTTGGCCGCAACGGACGGATGGTTGCAGCCATCGAGAATATCGGCCGGGGTTGGATTTGTTTTGAAGGCGCCCCTTTTGTTCTGGAGTTGCGTTGAATCTCAACCGCGTCTAGACCGTTTTAAAGCGAAGCCGAGGCCGGTTCGCGTCAGGACAAAGCGTGAAGCCGAAATAAAGAGGCGACCTTGCCCGCCACCGACGCCGAAATCGCCAAACTGTCTTTCGAGGATGCGCTCAAGGAACTCGAACAGATCGTGGACAAGCTCGAAAAAGGCACTGTCGGGCTTGAGGAGTCGATTGCAATCTACGCGCGCGGCGAGGCCTTGAAGACCCAATGCAATGATTTGCTTAGGAATGCCGAGCAGCGAATCGAAAAGATTAGTTTGGCCGCCGATGGCCGGCCGAGCGGAACCGAACCCCTCGACGTGGAATGAATCCAGGATTTATGTTGGCTGAACCATCGCTCCCGTGCGGAAATTGCGCCGCCGCCGTTGTCTTTCGCCAGTGCCGGAAACGAAATCCAACCGAGGTTTGATCCCGTGGTTGATTATGCCGTCGCAGCGCCGCCGGTCGTCTCGCTCCCCGCGCCGCCGGGAAAGGCCTTCCCGGTCCGCCGCATTTTTTGCGTCGCCCTGAATTACACGGACCACACCAAGGAGATGGGCGGAAATCCCGAGACCGATCCGCCGTTTTTCTTCATGAAACCGGCCGGAGCCATCCTCCAGAATGGCGAAACAATGCCCTATCCGCCGGGTACGAGCGACCTCCAGCACGAGGTCGAGCTTGTTGTGGCGATGAACATGGGCGGGCGGAATGTTTCACCCGAAAAGGCCAACGCTATGGTTTTCGGCTATGCCGTGGGTCTCGATATGACGAAACGCGATGTCCAGACCGAATTGAAGAAAAACGGCCGGCCATGGGAAATGGCCAAAGCGTTCGACTTCTCCGCGCCCTGTTCCGCACTTGCGTTAAAGACCCGCACCGGCGCGATCGCCAAAGGCAAGATGGAGTGCCGGGTGAACGGGCAATTGCGGCAAAGCGGCGATATCGACGGCATGATCTGGGGGGTTCCCCAAATCATCCATTATCTTTCGCAACAAGTCGAAATCGCGCCGGGCGATCTCATCTTCACCGGCACGCCAGCCGGGGTTGGGCCTGTCGTCAGGGGCGACAAGATCGAAGCCACGATCGCGGGGTTGGCGCCGCTGTCGATCGAGATCGGATGAGTCTGTCCTTCGAGGGTCGGTCACTATTCGATATTGCTTCCCACATGCGTCTTGGCGGCGGACTGTGGCTTGGTGTCGAGTTCTTGGATCCGTTTCCACGTATTCGACTGCGCGATCATCCGCCGCCGCGTCCTTGGCGTCGAGATCGCGCCGCGCCACCTCCTCGGCGCTCGCGAATTTGCCTTCGAGGGCAAGGACGAGAGCGAGATTCTGGCGCACCGGTTTGTCGGCATCGTGCTGGGCCGCGGCTTCCTGCAGCGCCGTTTCGGCTTGCGGCAATTTTTTCGAAAGCGCGTAGGAAATTCCGAGATTGGCCAAAACATGCGGCTGCGCCGGCACGATTTTGAGCGCCGCCGCATAGTAGGCTTGCGCTTGCTCGTGGTCGCCGAGCTGATCGGCGACCGAGCCTTGCGCGGAAAGCACGGACCAATCCGGCCGCTCGGGGGTATGGGCATGAGCCAACACGTCGGCCGCCTCGCGCGCCCGCCCGGCATCGGCCAAGGCCTTGCCATAGGCGGCTAGGACCTCCGCGTCGCGGGGAAATTTGATCGCCAGCCGTTGCAATATCGCGACCGCCTGCGCATTTTCCGTCATACCGCGCAGGGCCCGCGCGTAATTTAGCGCAATTGCCTTGTCGTCCGGTTTGCGGTCGTGTTGGCGTCCCAATTCCTCCACGCTCCGCCGGACATCCGTCTCGGATGCGCCGCCGATCGAGCCGGTGACGTCTTGCAGACTGCTGGACTGGCAGCCGCCGAGACAAAGCGCGGCGGCCAAAAGCGTTTTCCGCATGGCGCCGGCCGCACGGCGCCGCAGACGGCTGTTTTGTTTGAGAATCACGATGTTTCGTCCATTCAATGTCATGCGGTCCGCCATGCTCTTGCGACGCGCCTTGATTCGCGCCGGTTTTGCCGATCATCTTCTATTAACCCTGAGCATGGCTTACGTGGCTTGCCGCAGGCGCGAAATTTCATCACAAATTCCCAAACTGCCCGAAAACCTGCTCCGCAAGCGAACCCCCGCGATGCACTGCGGCGCGACGCCAAATAGCCTTGATGTGAATCGGCGTGGAATAAGGACCCCGTCTTCGGGGTGAGCATCCAATCGGGACCCCGGAGATAAGGGTCCACAC
>QHBR01000062.1 GCA_003244015.1 Hyphomicrobiales bacterium
GTTTGGGGCTCGAAGACGCGGTTACATATTTTGTCGGCAAATTCAGAGATCAGCTTCAGTTTAGCTTCGAAATTATTCCCGCGCGCAATACCAGCCATGGGCGGTGTGGATGCAATCACAAGTGTCAAGAGAAACGTTCGAGCATTCAAAGCCAGTCCCTCCAACAAGAGCAATGCCCGCGGGATCATGCTGAGTACACCCACATTCCACTCTCGCGCTCGAGCCTGGGCGTTCGCAGGAAAAACCGCGTAGTACTGCCTCGCCAACAATGCATCAACAAAGAAGGATTTCCGATAGGATAAAAATTAGCTCTAATCCACCCGTTCCCAGCCGTTCATGCCAAGCCGCTCCTGCGGCAGGAAACGCGCCTTATAGGCCATTTTCCGGGAGCCCGCGACCCAGTAGCCGAGATAGACATGCGCCAAGCCGAGACGGCGCGCGCGTTCGATATGATCGAGGATCATGTAGGTGCCGAACGAACGGCTCTGTTCACCCGGAACGAAGAAGGAATAAACCATCGACAGGCCGTCGGCGAGGAGATCGGTCAGGCAGGCGGCAACGAGCGGCCGCTCGCCCGCCGCCACAGCACTATCCTCGGAAAGGCGGTATTCGACGAGACGGGTTTCGACATGGCTGTCCTCGATCATCGTCGAATAATCGACGGCCGTCATGTCGGCCATGCCGCCGTCGCCATGCCGCGCGTCGAGGTAGCAGCGGAAAAGTGCATATTGTTCGGAGGTGGGCTCGGCCCGCACCACGGTGCCGGCAAGGTCGCGATTGATTTCGACGACCCGGCGGAAATTCCGCGACAAGCGGAATTCATTGGCCTTGATGCGGACCGACACGCAGGCGCGGCAATTTTCGCAGGCAGGGCGGTAAGCGATGGTCTGCGAACGCCGGAATCCCGATTGGGTAAGCTGGTCGTTCAGCACTACGGCGCGGCGGCCGATCAAATGGGTGAAGACCTTGCGCTCCTGCCGGCTGGGCAAATAAGGGCACGCCGAAGGCGAGGTCAGATAAAACTGCGGTGCGTCGCGCGGTTCTCGCGTCAATCTCGCCGGCCCTCTTTTTGGTTTTCAGAAGCTGGCCTTACTGAAAACATCGGCTGATAATTCTAGTCCTCACATAAACCGCCGGGTGACGATGACGCCGGCAAGCATATCGTGCAGACACCTCTTGTTCGCGCTCACGAGCGAGACGAGAAATACCGGCAGGAACATCGTGCTCACATAAAAGAGCACGGCATGCACCGCGGCGTTGAGGAAAGGCACCCTCGCGCCGCCGGTCAGACGCATTTCGAGGTCCATCGCCCTCATGCCCGGCGTCGCCATCCTATAGCCGGAAACCGTGAGACCGTTGTAAAAAAAAGCCACCATCGGAAACAGCGGCGGGAGGATGAAAAGCGAAAGACCGAAGGTCAAAACGGTGAGTGCAAGCCACAGCGCGCAGGAAAGGATCGAGACGAAAATGAGGTCGAAACCGAGCGCCACGCTCCGCCGCGTGCGAACGCCCGCGAGCGCTCCCGCCGGAAGCTGGGCCGGGACGACAACCGGAAAAGCCGGCCTTTCAAAACCGCGTCTTTCGCTCATCTTTCCACTCCTGCCGGGTTGTTGACAGACCGGCGCGGCCCCCGGCGTTGCCGCGCCGCAACCGGCGATGCGGCCCCGATCCCAAGTTCACGCCATGTTACGCGCAAACGCGGGAAAGTGAAGGAAAGGTATCGGCCAAAACGCGATTTTTTTGCGCGTCGCGTGGCGGTGCGGCATTTTTGCCGCAAAGCTTGGCGCGGCAGCGGACTTCGCGCGCGAGGACATACACATAAAAGTGGCGGCCCTCGCGATTTCAAAATGCGGTAAGCTCGCGGCCGGCCTCTTCGCCACCGCTTCCAGCCTGCGGCCTTTTCGATGCGCCAAGCGTTCCATAGCCTGCACATTCCGACCCTTGGCAAAGGTCTTGTCGAGATCACGGAAAAAGTGTCCGCCTGGGTGGCCGGGCAAAAGATCGCGACCGGCCTCTTGACGATTTTCTGCCGCCACACCTCGGCTTCGCTGCTCATTCAGGAGAACGCCGATCCCGATGTCCAAACGGATCTTGAAAGTTTTTTCGAGGAAATCGCTCCGGAGGATGGCAATCGCTATGTCCACAAAACCGAAGGTTTGGACGACATGCCCGCGCACATCAGGGCCGCGCTATCGCAAACGCAGCTTGCTATTCCGGTCGCCGCGGGGAGGATGGTCCTTGGGACCTGGCAGGGCATCTATCTTTTCGAACATCGCCGCGCGCCGCACCGGCGCGAGATCGTGCTCCATTTGTTAGGTGAGTAGACGCCGGCATTGCCGCGACAAAAGGCCGCCTCGTTTTGTCCCGCGAATAAAGCAGGCCGCTCTATTCGCCAGAGATTAAGGATCGAAAATGCCGGAATTGTTGGCCCCGTTGGCCATCTCGTTGATGGTTTTTTCTGCACCTTCGCGGCGGCGATTTGCGGCATGGTCCTACGCAAAAAACTGCCCGACGATCATTTGAGCGAAGACTCCAAGGATGTGATTAAACTCGTCATGGGGCTCATCGCGACCATGGCCGCCTTGGGCCTTGGCCTGCTCATTGCTTCGGCGAACAGCTCCTACGAGACGCAAAGCGGCGAATTGCAACAGGTTTCCGCGACTATCGTCGAACTCGACGGCATTCTGGCGCAATATGGGCCGGAGGCAAACGAATCGCGCCATAGGCTTCGGGCAGCCGTTTCGGCGGCGGTTGACAAAATCTGGTCGAAGGACGGCCTCCGGTTGGGACAGCTAGTGGATCGACTCTAAC
>QHBR01000305.1 GCA_003244015.1 Hyphomicrobiales bacterium
CCAGATCTTTTCCGGCGGAAAAGGTATCTCCCGTTCGACAGGGCGACCCGAGATCGCGTTCGGGCAGACGGCGCACGCTTCTATGACGCCCGGGCGAAAACCAAGACATCGACGCGTCTGGCGCCCCCGCGCAACAGTGCGCGCGAGGCGGCATTGACGGTTGACCCCGAGGTCCATGACATCGTCGATAAGGACAATCGCGCGGCCTTCGACCTTTGCTCCCATCCCTTCGGTCACTTGAAACGCCCCCTGCATATTGAGAGCCCGCTGCGAACGCGAAAGCCCGACCTGGGACGGCGTCGCCTTGACCCCCGCGAGAGAGCCCGCAAAGCAGGCTGCGTGGCGGCCATCGCGGCTCCCCTTTATGGTGGTCCAAAAGCCAGCACTTCGCGCGTAAAAATTTCTCTGACTTCTGAAAAAGGCTTGTGTTTATCACTATAAATGACAGCGCGATGCTGGAAAAGCTGCCAGGGCATCGCCAATGTGGCCTCTGGTCTCTCGGCTGGAGGCGGACCCAGTTCCCATCCGTCGGGAAGTGGTTTCCATAGGATTTCAACCGAGAAATTCTCCCGGGTGGGCTTCAAATCGTGCACCGCCCGGCCGAAAGGCGTATCGGTTGTTGTCAGCACACGGTTGATTTCCGCTCCGACTTGGCTTGGCACGTACCAATTGTCAGCTACGGCTAGGACGTGGCCGCCGCAGATAAGCTCGACATGCCGGTAAGTGACCTCTTCTTCGGCGCCGACTTGAAGTCTTTGCCGCTGCTCAGGCGAGACAGGCTTCTCCGTACCAGTGATCCGCCTTGCGTGGACCATGGGTTCGCTCGCCAATTTGTGATCGGCGCACCATTTTTCGAGAACCTCTGTAGCGGTACAGGAGGCGCAAAGAAGACTTGCGTTCAGGGTTTCGATCAAGGCAAGGGCCTCGACGCGTGCGAGCAAGGTGTCCGGCCACGACGCGCCGGTCTGCCGGAGGGCGGGATCGGCGGAAATCGCGGAGGCGCAAAGGTTCAACGCCACTATTGTTCCGATCCAGCGACAGCGCATGCCAGCGTTCCCATAAGGCATTTTGTGGCTTGGTGGCAAACGGACAGTGAAATCCTCATAGCACAGACTCCTTGATCTAACCCTACCGGGTTCATCGACACAGAAAATGCGCCGGTCTTGCGCGCCGCCCGTTATGGACTTACCAGTTTGAATGGCGCATCGGGATAAAAGCAAAAGATGCGTCTTCCCTCTTCCGCCGCGTTCGATACCTAGGCGCGGCCCTTCTTGGCAAACCGTCAACCATGTTCCAAAGGCTTTATCGCTGGACCCTGAGCCTTGCAGAGAGCCGGCACGCGCCCTGGGCGCTCGGCGCGATCGCCTTCGCGGAAAGCTCGTTTTTTCCATTGCCGCCGGATACGATTTTAATCCCGATGTCGCTCGCCAAGCCGAAGCGGGCATGGGTCTATGCGCTGATCTGCACGGGAGGATCGGTCGCGGGCGCCCTGCTCGGCTATGCGATCGGCGCGCTTCTTTACGAAACAGTTGGAAAATGGCTGATCAATCTTTACGGCTACGGCGCACGCGTCGATGAAATGCGCGCGCTTTATGCGCAGTGGGGCTGGGCAGTTATTCTGTTTAAGGGTTTGACGCCAATTCCGTTCAAGATCGTGACGATCACGAGCGGGCTTCTGGCCTATAGTCTGCCGCTCTTCGTTCTCTTGTCTTTCCTCACGCGCGGCGCGCGTTTTTTCTTCATCGCGGTGCTTCTCAAGTGCTATGGCGAACCGGTCAACGCCCTGCTCGACAAATATTTTGGCTGGTTTTTGGCAATCCTTGCGCTTGCGATTGTCGCGGGCTTCTGGATCGCCGCACGCCTGATTTGACCCCGCGATGGGCATCAGGGGTTCCTTTGGCATTGCTCTTGCAATTCTGGCAATCGCGAGCGCGTCCATCGCGGGAGCCTTCGTCTTCGAGGCTCTCGGCTACGCGCCTTGCGAGCTCTGTCTCAAGGAGCGCATTCCCTATTATGCCGCCATTCCGTTCGCCGGTCTCGCGGTCCTGTTCGCCGCGCGAGGTCCAAGCAGTCTCTTGCGCGCGGCCTTCTCGGTTCTTGCCGCAATTTTCGCCGCGAGCGCGATTCTTGGCTACTATCACGCGGGCGTCGAATGGGGATTGTGGCGGGGGCCTCAGGAGTGCTCCGGGCCGCTTCATCATGTGCGCTCGGTCGACGATTTCTGGCGCCAATTGCAAAGCGTCAAGGTCGCGCGCTGCGACGTGGCCGCGATTCGCATTTTCGGCCTGTCGCTTGCCGGCTGGAACGCGATTATCTCAGTTGGGTCGGCGTGGCTTGCAACCCTTGGAATGATAAAGAAAATTAATTTCATTTTATAGTTCTGGATCATCGGACCTTTGCCAATTGATGGACGCGGTCTACAATTTCATCTCATTTAGGATGGTCGAAATGAGCGCAACACTGCCTCGCGGAGGCGCGGCCACTCTTCGAGCGTGCGCTCGCGATCTACGAGAAAGCGCTCGGCCCTGAGCATCCCAGTACGACGTCGGGCCTCAACAACCTCGCCTTCCTGCTTGACGCCCAGGGCGACTATTTCGGGGCGCGTCCGCTCTATGAGTGCGCCCTGGCGATACGCGAGAAGGTTCTGGACGCGGAGCATCCCGATACAGCAGAGAGCCTTAACAATCTCGCCTTCCTGCTTCAAGTCCAGGGCGACCTCACCGGCGGCGCGGCCGCGTTTCGAGCGCGCGCTAGCGATCCGCGAGAAAGCGCTCGGCCCCGAGCGTCCCTGGACGGCGCAGAGCTTCAACAATCTCGCCAATTTGCTAAAGGATCAGGGCGATCTCGCGGGGTGCCACTTCATGAGCGCGCACTGGCGATCAAAGAGAAAGTGCTCGGCGCCGAGCATCCGGATACGACGCAAAGCCTCAACAACCTCGCGACTCTCATGAGGACGACCGGGTAGGTGAAAGAAGCCGAGCCGCTATTCGAGAGGGCCATTGCCACCCCTGGACCAAGGACTCCGCAAGCGTCACAGCCGATGCGCTCGACGCCCTCGGCCGCGCGGACGAGGCCGAGGCGCTACGCGCGCGTTGCCAAACCGCAGGCGGAAGGATTTGAGGTCGTCCTGTTCCAGCCCAAGCAGGGGCGCGCCATGTTCCGCCGGAAAAGGGCGCAGCCCTTCGGCCCGCTCAGGAGATAAAATCGATGCCGATCGCTGCCTGCACGGCTGCGGCGGCAACCATCCGCGCCCGCCAAGACGATCGCGATGCGAAAAGCCGGCGGCTGGCGAAGCCTCGCCGGACCACTTCCGCGACGGCACCCGGTCATTGTCCGTGGCGAACATATCGTGTATGAAAAACCACTCGCAAAAGGCTGCGTCCGGTGCCAGCAAGCCCTCGACTCGTTACACCCGAAAAGCGCGATGGCGACGCGGAGATTTCCCTGCGCCCGATGGCGCTTTCGGATTTCACCGGCCAGGAAGCGACGCGGAAAAATCTAAAAGTCTTCATCGAGGCGGCAAAAGGGCGGCGCGAGGCGCTCGACCATGTGCTCTTTGTCGGGCCGCCAGGGCTCGGCAAGACGACGCTTGCCCAGATCGTCGCCCGCGAACTCGGAGTGACTTTCCATTCGACCTCTGGGCCGGTCATCGCCAAGGCGGGCGATCTCGCGGCGCAACTGACAGGGCTCGAAGAACGCGATGTGCTCTTCATCGACGAAATTCATCGTCTCAATCCGGCGATCGAGGAAATCCTCTATCCGGCGATGGAAGACTACGAGCTCGATCTCATGATCGGCGAAGGACCCGGCGCCCGCTCCGTAAAACTCCCCCTCAAGCGGTTCACCCTGGTTGGGGCAACGACCCGCGCCGGTCTTTTGACGACGCCGCTGCGCGACCGGTTCGGCATTCCGCTGAGGCTCGAGTTCTACACGGTCGAGGAACTGGAAAGAATCGTGCGGCGCAACGCGCTTGTGCTCGCGATCGCCATCTCCGATGACGGCGCCAATGAAATTGCCAGGCGCGCGCGCGGCACGCCGCGCATAGCGGGGCGGTTGCTGCGCAGGGTCCGCGATTTCGCGGCCGTCGGCAACGAGCCGGAAATCACCCGGGGCGTCGCCGACAAAGCGTTGCGTCTCCTCGACGTCGATGCGATCGGGCTCGATACGATGGACCGCCGCTATCTTGAGACGATCGCCCTCTCGTTCGGCGGCGGCCCGGCCGGGATCGAGACGATTGCCGCCGCGCTGTCCGAGCCGCGCGATGGGATCGAGGACATTATCGAACCTTTCCTTATCCAGCGTGGTTTTGTGCAACGCACCCCGCGCGGCAGAATGCTGACACCGCACGCCTTCCGCCATCTTGGTCTCCCCGAACTCGCGGGCGAGAGGCCACAACTGCGGCTATTTTCGGAGGAAGACGGCGAATCGCAGGGCTATTAGGTAAACCCCGTTCACGCCATAACGCGAAAATCCTTGGCTGAGATGACGCGAAAATTGTCGGCGACGGAATTGCGGATATTCGTCCTATTCCGGGGAACCTTTCCCGCAGGAAACCGAGCGCCGCATCCGCGAATTGCCCGCATGTGGCGGAGCATTTGTTGGGCGTTCATCATGCGACATGCTCA
>QHBR01000143.1 GCA_003244015.1 Hyphomicrobiales bacterium
TATTTTTCGAGGTGCCCTTGTGAAGATCCGCGAATTTGCAGCGCATGCAGTGCAACGCGACTGAAAGGGCGTGCGTTTCGATCCTTTTGGAACGTGCGTTTCGATCCTTTTGGAAAAGGCGTTCGTCAGCCAAGTCGACCCGCGGATGTACCTTCGCAACGGGCGGATGCGTTCGACAAATGACGTGCTGATATGCTTCGGGTCCGCGGAGCCTTCAGCCGTTATCTTGAATGACCCGTATACGACCTAGGAGCGGCTGCCGGACTCGCCTTGGCGGCCGGACTCAAACAGAAACCACACGCGCCTTTCGGCCTCGTCAATCCAGTTTTCGAGCAGGCTCGCACTGGCCACATCGTCGTGCTCATCACACAACGAGTGCGCCTCGCGCATATTCGCCGCCAGCTGCTTGTTGTCGTCGCGCAGCTCGGCCAACATGTCCAGAGGAGTAACGTAGACGGCGTCGTTGTCCAAGACTCGCTGCAGGCGGCTGATCTCGCCAATTGAGCGCAGCGTTGTGCCCCCGATTTTCCGCACGCGTTCGGCAATCGCGTCGGTTACCGCAAATAGCTGCTCCCCTTGTTCGTCCAGCAGAAGGTGATAGTCGCGAAAATGCGGACCGGACACGTGCCAATGGAAGTTCTTTGTCTTGATGTACAGCGCGAATACATCGGCGAGCAGAATCGTGAGCGCGCCGGCGATATCCCTCGTGGCGTTAGACGTGAGATTTGTCGGCGTGCTGAGAGACGCCATCCTCCGTGATTTTGCATCGTTGGGAGTCATCGCTTGCATCTCCTTCGGATTCGCTCACCGGCAATTTGCGTGCTGGCGGGCCGTTGCTCGAACGTGACCTCCCCTTACACCAACGCTTGCGGCTAGGGGTGATCCGGCGTGAGTACCATAACGTCAAGCGCACCGCATGTCGCCCCACGACGGCAAGTTGTGCCGCGACGAATGATCGTATGGACTGCGGCGGCGGCGCCGACGGCCTCGCAATACATCCAGGATCTCGCCGGACGATTAGGCAAGGCGGTGGAGTGACCCGGTCCGTTCAATTTCACGCATCGTGCTCCGACGGACGCCGAGGCATTCACCCATGTGCCGCAAGGCGGCCCATGCGTCCGTTGCGGTAGTCGTCCACCGCTTGGTTGATCTCGGCCGCCGTGTTCATCACAAAGGGCCCCTGGCCAATGATCGGTTCCTCGATCGGCTGCCCATTGAGAAACAAGAGCGTGGTGTCTTCCAGCGCCTCGATCGCAATCGTTTCATCCTCGCGCTCAAAGACAGCCATCCCGCGGCGCCCGCGATTTCGCCAGACCCCAACCGGACCCGGCCCTTGAGCACAAAGAGCGCTGCTGTCCAGCCGGCCGGAACACGAAATTCCTCGCGCGCGCCGGCTGTCAGGCGCACATCCCAAAGGTTCATCGGACTAAAAGTATGCGCGGGGCCCTGCGTTCCCTGGTAATTGCCCGCGATCACGCGCACGGTCCCGGCGCCTTCCGGCAGTTCGACCCGCGGTATTTGGCCGTCCGCGATGTTTTGATAGCCAGGCGGAGATTTCTTGTCTTTCGCGGCGAGATTGACCCATAACTGGATCATCTCGAACGGGCCGCCGCGCTTGGCATATTCGGAACCGTGAAATTCCTCATGCACGAGCCCCGAGGCCGCCGTCATCCATTGGACGTCGCCGGGACGGACGATGCCGCCGCCGCCCGAGGAGTCGCGATGCTCGACCTCGCCGCTATAGACAATCGTGACCGTCTCGAACCCGCGGTGCGGGTGGGCGCCGACCCCGCGCCTTTGTTCCGAGGGGGGAAAATTCTCCGGCCCGGCATAGTCCAGCAGCAGAAACGGCGATATGTCCTTGCCGAGGTCATTGTAGGAAAAAATGCTGCGCACGGGAAACCCGTCGCCGACCCAATGGCGTTCGTTGTTGCGGCGGATGAAGGCAAGCTTTTTCATCGTTCGATCTCCTTGGCCAATATCTGCGTGGCACGCGCCGGGGATTTGCAAGATGGCGGCTTCGCTTGCCAGAGATCGACACCCGCGTCCGATTTTTCAAGAGTGCGCGCTCATGCCGCCGCGCCGATGCCGCACGGGCGATCCACATGCCGCAAGGCCGCGCGCAAAACTTTCGTATCGGCGCCCGGTTTCACCGCCTCCACCGCGAGATGGCGCCGCCACCCGCGGGCACCGCTGAAGCCATTGAAAAGCCCCAGGAGATGCCGTGTCATCGCGTGCAGCGGAACGCCTTCGGCAAGACGCGCCTCGACATAGGGAATGAAAGCCCCGGCCGCCGCCGCCGCGCCGGCAAACGGAGCCGCCTCGTCGAAGAAAAACGGATCGGCATCGAGGAGCAACGCCGGGCTCTGGTAGGCGGCGCGCCCCACCATCACGCCATCGACGCGATCGAGTTCGGCGCGCATCTCTGCGAGTGCCGCGAGGCCGCCGTTGAGCACGACCGGGACATTGGGAAAGCGCTGTTTCAGGGCATGGACGAGACCGTAGTCGAGCGGCGGCACGTCGCGGTTCTCCCTTGGCGACAGGCCTTTCAGCCAGGCTTGGCGGGCATGCACGATCAATGCGGCGCAACCGGCGGCAATGACGTGCCCGGCCAAAAGACCGAGCGCCGCTTCTGGATCCTGTTCGTCGACGCCCGTGCGGCACTTGACGGTCACCGGCAAAGCAACCCGCGCCTTGATGGCGGCGACGCAATCGCCAACAAGCTCCGGTTCGCGCATCAGACAAGCGCCGAACGCACCGCTTTGCACGCGCTCGGACGGACACCCAACATTGAGATTGATTTCGTCAAAACCGTGATCGGCGCCGATTCGCGCCGCCGCCGCCAATTCCGCCGGATCGGAGCCGCCAAGTTGCAGGGCGACGGGATGCTCCGCCGCGTCGAAGCGGAGCAAGCGGCGGCGCTCGCCATGCAGAACCGCGCGGGCCGTCAGCATCTCGGTGTAAAGCCGCGCCCGCCGCGACAAGAGGCGATGGAAAAACCGGCAATGCCGGTCCGTTAACTCCATCATCGGCGCGACGCAAAAACGATAGGTTCCAGTCGCGATTAAAGGTGAAGATTTGGCTGCGTTCATGGCCATGTCGTAGCACGGTCCGCACTCGCTGGACCGGTTTTCGGAATTCCGCGCAATCCTACATGGCACAATCGCACGGGGCCAGCCGGCATCCTCACGGCGGCCAAGCGCCAATTCCTTGCTTCATTGTGAGCCACACGTCGCGACGTTCGACGCAATTTGGATAACGGCCTCACCGCCCGGAACCGGGCGAGCGCAGCGCGTCGTCCGGCAGTACGGACGCCAACACGCTAATAAAATCCCGGTCGGCCAATGCCTTAGCGCGTTCGATCAGCCAGGGGATGGGGCTGGAAGGTTCCGCAACACGCAAATATCGAACGACTTCGTCGAGGAGAAAAATCGCTTCTTTCCGCGTGGTAGCAGAGAAGCGCAAGCTCTCGATTGCCGCCATCGCCGCGTCAGCTGCCATCGGCGGGGCAGAGGCGCTTTCGTCCGCGATCGAACTCTCGCCGGCGACTCGCGCCGCCGCAACTTCCGCGCCCACGTCAGATGGAGGTACATCGCCCGCGCTCTCAGCGAGAACAAGAGTTGCAAAAGCATCTTGGCTAGAGGCTGGAGGCGCGGCGGCACTCGCAGGTGCGACCCTCTCAAAGCAAGTATCCGCATTGCGCTCCTCGACTGCATAGTTGTCGATTGCAGGCATTATAGCCGCGAGTCGTTGGAGCGGCAGGGCAAAAACCTGCTGGTCGCCGATCGAATAGGCCGCATTGTCGGCTTGGGTGGGCAGGAGAGTTTGCATGACTTCGACAAAAGTCTTGCCTTGCAGCTCCCGGGCCTGCGCGACGAGCGGCAAAACCGGGCTCGACGGTTCGCGACGGCTAAAGTATTCGATCACCGCTTCCAACGCCAGCCGCGCCCCAAAAGCATTCCGGATCGAGCCAGAGACGCTGGTTTGCGCAGCGTCGCCAGATGCCGCTAGTTTTTTCTGGTCCTCGCTTGGAACGGCTTCATCCAAGAGCGCCATCATGCTCGCAACGGTCCCGGTGATCTTGTCCAGGTGCGGCGTCTTATCGAATCCCCAATGTTCGGCAAATAGCGAATGTATGCGCCTCAGGGATGCCGCCAACTTGGTGATCAAACCACGCGTTGCATCAAAATACTCCTGTCGGATTCCTGCAGAGCCTGTAGGATCGCGGGCAAAGCCGGCGCCGTTTCTCCCTCTCGCGGTTTCGCTTCGCCAACGGCGTACATGCGCGTGCGGAAGGAAATGATTCCGAATCGCCGGTCCTCGCAAAGCGGCATGTACTGGAGGGGGATGCACACCGTTGGCTCGTCGAGCGTTGCGATCGCCGCGGCGCGCAATGAAAATGACTCACGTTCCTCGCGCGGATGAACCTCGTTCCAATAGACTTCGAGAAGCCGGCTTATTGCTTCGATCACGCCAGCGAACCGGGCAAGGTCGCGATCAAGAACAAGAAACCGCGCCAACAGGCTCAAAAGCCTGATATCACGCGTGCGCCCCAGTAAGGGTGCCATGCGGGAAATTTGACCATCGACGCCGATCGTCGATGCGTCGAAAGGCGCGCCGTCCCTAAAGAACTCGGACGGGAGCAGGCCTTCGGTTATCGTTACGAAATTTAGGAATTCCTCATCGCCCTGACTATCCAGGTCGGGGCCGCAAGAATCATTTTCGGATAGCGAGCTGGCCAGCGCCGCGACATCGATCCCCGGCATGGCTAACCGTCGATTTCCGATACGCGACACGACACGATGATTAGCCGCATCGAAACGGTCTTTCGTTTTTGGACGGCTCTTTTCGTAACCATACTCGTCCGAACGAGTCGAGTCAAAGCCGCGCGAGTAACTTAATCACCGCTTCTGTATTGTATTGCGGGAGAACGGCGCGTTAAGCACTTCCGTCACAACCGTCAGTGTAGCCATCGACCGAAAATCGATACCCCGTAATAGCGCGATCGGCCGAGGCTGGCGCAGCTTTGAACCAATAAAACCAGAGACAAGGTGATGCCCCGCGCGATGCTTCTCGTTCTCGATGCGGCTTTCCACGAACCGTAATGATCGACAGGGATTCCATCATGCCACATCGCGATGCCGATGCTTCTTCGAAACGCGCTCGCCTGATCATACTTTCGACGGGCGGCACCATCGCCATGACCACGGAAACCGCGCAGGGCGGCGCGGCAATGAAACTCGGCGCCGCAAATCTTGCCGGCGCCGTTCCGCGTCTCGCGGACCTCGCCGAAATCGAAGGACGCGATGTGCTGGCGAAGCCCAGCGCGGATTTCACGCTCGCCGACATCGTCGCGATAGCGGACGCTGCCCAGGCCGCGGCCGAGACAGGCGCTGGCATTGTGATTACGCATGGCACGGACACGCTCGAAGAGAGCGCTTTCGCGCTTTCCTTGCTTGTGCAAGTCGAAATGCCGATTGTCTTCACGGCGGCCATGCGCAGGCCCGATCAACCAAGCGCCGACGGACCGGCCAATCTTCTCGCCGCGTCCCGGGTGGCGATCTCACCGGCCTCGCGTGGCAAAGGCATCCTTGTGGTGGCCGACGATGAAATTCATGCCGGTCCTCTTATCCGCAAGGTGCATAGTTTCCGGCCGCACGCTTTTTCCTCTCTCCCTTTCGGCCCAATCGGCTATGTCGCGGAAGAGCGGGTCCGCTTCGCGCTTGCGCCCGCGAGCCGTCCGCCCGGGTTGGCCTATGGAGGAGGAGCGCCCGTCGTACCGATCCTTGAAGCAGGGCCTGGACTCGAAACCCAAACGGTTGAAGCCTTGGCGGCTGGAGCGATCGACGGGCTCGTGGTCAACCTTCCCGGGGCCGGTCACTCCGCCGCCGGCGCCGTGCCCGCTCTTGCGGGACTAGCCGAACGCATTCCGGTTGTTTTCGCCAGCCGCACGGGGGCGGGCGAAACTCTGCGCGGATCATATGACTACCCAGGCGGAGAGATCGATCTCATCGGACGCGGGCTCATCCCCGCCAATGCGCTGGATGCCCGCAAGGCGCGGATCACCCTGCAACTGCTGCTCTCCGATCAAGCAGATCTGGGCCAGGTCCGCACCGTCTTCGATCGTTTTTGAGACGTCGGAGCGCTGGTGCAAAACGCGACCTTTGGTCAAGTTTCATCCTTTTGTGCCCGTTTCAATCCATGTGACAGGACATTGCGACATCTGGGGCGGTCATCACGGCGGCCCCGCGCGGGCACGCAATATTTTCGCGCCCGTGCTTAAGCGAAAGCAAAGACAACGGTTACAATTGTTGCGCGCCCATTCGCATGTTTTTCCAGCGGCCCGGCCGCGAAACGCCAAGTCGATGACGCAGTTGGCATGTTTCAGGCGCACCCCAATTCTTAATGGGAGTTGCCGGCCATACATTTATTGGACAATCGTTTACCTTTCTGGCTTCAGTTTTCTTTTACACATGGAGTATCAAGTGGACCACGTGTGCGTCGTTCGGAATGGTGAGACAATGAGTTTCAAGACAATGAGTTTCAAGACAATGCATTTCAAGACAATGCGTTTCAAGGCTTCATGCATCGCCGGCTCACGCGCCGGTTCGCTCGGCGCTCGAGCGATCAACAGGCTCGCCTTGATCGCCATCCTGATGATCTATTGGTATTCTTTTCCCCTGCGAGCCAAGGAGGAGACCCTGGTCGTGACGATCGATCAGGCCCGCGTCGTCAATGTCCCCGCCGGAACCGAGGCGCTCGTTGTCGGCAACGCCGCGATCGCCGATTTGACCTTGCTCAAGCAAGGAGGCGCGATGGTCATCACCGGCAAGGGTTTTGGCGAAACCAATTTCGTTGCCCTTGACGCCGCTGGAACTCACGTGGCGGAATGGATGATCCGCGTTGTCGGCGGCAAGAATGCCTTGGTCGTCCAGCGCGGGCTGGAACGCCAATCCTATTCCTGCGCGCCGCAATGTCTGCCAACCGCGAAGCTCGGCAATGATCCCAAATACTTCGGCGAGGTCGTCGGACAGGTGAAGGATCACAACGCGCAACCGACCGGCTTGCAATAGGGTTCCAGCAGTAGGGCGGTCCTCGTTTCGCCTTTTTGATGACGCAGCAACCGTTCGCCGCCGTGCGAACGATCCTCGCGCGTGACGATCTTTTTCCGGCTGCCTTCCCGTCAAGCCGCCGTTCCGGTTGCTTGCGAGCCTTCCTCTCAAGTACACTTCGGCTCAAGGACGCTTCGCCCGCGAAGTGTTCGATCCCGGGAGTCGGCCGCAATCGCACCGAAGCCAGATTCAATTTTTTGTGCCAGATTGCTAGAGACATGCTGGTCTTGCTCACGCGCGCACTCGACGAATCGAATCGAACGGCGGCACGACTCGCGTGCGAAGGGCATGACGCGGTGCTATCTCCCGTTCTCGACATGGTGCCGACCGGAGCAACATGGCCCGCGGGCGTTATCGATGGCGTCATCGCGACGAGCGCACGCGCCTTCGAATTATTATCCGCCGCGCCGGACTGGCCACTGCCCGAGGCGCGCCGCCTCTTGCCTTTGCTCCTGGTCGGCGAGCGGACGCGGGAAGCCGCGCGCGAGCGGGGTTTTGAGGGCCCGCCACTGATTGGCCCAGACGCCAAGACTCTCGCGCGGGAAATCGCCTCGCGCTTCGCTACCTCCTGCCATTTCGTATATCTTGCCGGACGCGACCGCAAACCGGACCTCGAGGACGGCCTCGCCGAAATAGGTCATGGCATCGAGCCGATCGAAGTCTATGCGGCGCAGCCCGCCGAATTCTTGACCGAGGCGGCCTTGGCCCTTGCCTGCACAGGCGAAATCGGCGTGGTTTTGCACTATTCGCGGCGCAGCACGGACATCTTTCTCGGCCTCGCCCGCAACGCCGGTCTGGACTTGTCCCGGATAAACCATGTCTGCATCTCGCACGATGCCGGCGCGCCGCTTCTGGCCGCGGGCATCCATGAAGTGCTCATCGCCAAGACTCCGGACGAGCAGGCGATGTTTGCCATCGTCAATGCCTTGGCTGCGTTGCCAAAGGCGCCGCTCGGGCAAGACATGAGGTAGGATCTTCATGAGGGAGGGCTTGATTAGAAGATCGCTTCGGACCATCATTCCCGCATGATCTTCAAGCAAGGCATTCTTGCCGCCCTTCTCGCCGTGCTGCTTCCGGCGTTCGCTGTTCCAGCGGTCGCGGCGGATAACATCAACGTCAAGGCAGGCTTCATTCGCGCGCCACATATGCGAGAGACGCTCTCGATTCTCGATATTCCAGCGGCCAACGATGGTCTTGCTGGCGCCACACTCGCCGCCGAGGATAATAACACAACGGGCGGGTTTTTCGGTCAGACCTTTGCGATCGATGACGTCCCTTTGCGGCCGGGCGATGATCCGGCCGCCGCGCTAAACGGCCTAATTCAACGCGGCGTTTCTCTTGTTCTCGCCGATCTTCCGGCGGCCGCGCTCCTTGCGCTCAGCGACTCGGCCAAAGGCAAGGGGGTGCTCATTTTCAACACCGGCGCGCCGGAGGATTCGCTGCGGGAGGAAAATTGCCGCGCCAATGTCGTTCACGTGGCTCCATCCTATTCCATGCTCGCCGACGGCCTTGCCCAATATCTCGTCTGGAAGCAATGGAAACGCTGGTTCCTGATCAAGGGGTCTCATCCGCAAGACGAACTGTACGCCTTGGCGTTGGCCCGCGCGGCGCAAAAATTCGGCGCAAAAATCGTCGAGAAGCGGACTTATGAGGATACCGGCAGCGGACGTCGCTCGGATTCAGGAAGCGTGCAGACGCAAAGGCTCATCCCGGGGGCGACCCAAAACGCGCCGGCCTATGATGTCCTCGTTGCCGCGGACGAAAGCGAGGTCTTTGCAAACTATCTTTCCTTCCGCACATGGGATCCGCGTCCGGTCGCGGGCTCGGCTGGGCTCAGGCCAATGAGCTGGGACGGAAGCCATGAGCAATGGGGCGCGATCCAATTGCAAAACCGCTTCCTGAAGCTCGCCGCGCGGCGCATGAACGCGCGCGACAACAACGCTTGGGTGGCGATGCGCATGATTGGCGAGGCGGCGTCGCGTACCGGCTCGAACGATCAAAAGATCATTTCCGGCTATCTGACCGGACCGGATTTCGCGATTGCCGCCTTCAAGGGCCAAAAACAAACCCTGCGCCACTGGAACCAGCAATTGCGCCAGCCTATTCTGCTCGGCGATGGCCGGATGATCGTTTCGGTTTCGCCGCAGGAAGGTTTTCTGCATCAAACGTCGGAACTCGATACGCTAGGCTTCGACGAACCGGAAACGAAATGCAAATTGCAATAAGCCTTCGCGAGAGATCAAAGGCGAGCCCTCTTGCCAGCTCTGTCCTCGCGCTCAATGCGCTTGCTTTCGGCATGGCCTCTCCGGCCGGGGCGTTCACCGCCTATGTCTCGAATGAAAAAGGCAATTCTATCACCATTATCGACACCGGCAAAATGGACGTCACAAAGACCGTGCAGGTCGGCCATCGTCCACGCGGGATCGCCTTGAGTCAGGACGGCGGCGAACTCTTCATCTGCGCCGGAGACGACGATTTGATCCAAATTCTAGACACCAAGAAACTCTCGATCACGGGCACTTTGCCATCGGGTGCCGACCCCGAGCTTCTGATCTTGAGCCCCGATGGCAAGCTTCTTTATATATCGAACGAGAACGACAATCTGGTGACCGCGATCGACGTCGCGACACGCAAGATCGTCGCAGAAATTCCGGTCGGCGTCGAACCGGAAGGAATGGAGCTTAGCCCCGACGGCAAAGTGCTCGTCAATACGTCGGAAACGACGAACATGGCGCATCTGATCGACACGGAAACGCACAAGATTTTCGCCAATGTCCTCGTCGATGCCAGGCCGCGCGCCGCCCAATATACGCCGGACGGTTCGGAATTGTGGGTCTCTTCCGAAGTCGGCGGCACCGTCAGCGTGATCGACGCCGCCAATCCCAAAATCAAACAGAAGATCGCGTTCGAAGTCCCCGGGCTCTCGAAGGAAGCGATTCAGCCTGTCGGGATGAGGTTCACCCAGGATGGCAAGAAGGCGTTCGTGGCGCTTGGTCCGGCGAACCGCGTCGCCGTCATCGACACCGCGACGAAAAAGGTCGAGAAATATCTGCTCGTCGGCCAGCGCGTCTGGCAATTGGCGTTGACCCCTGACGGCAAATATCTTTACACGACCAACGGAGTTTCAAACGACGTCTCGGTTATCGAAGTGGCCAGCCTCAAGGTGCTTAAGTCAATCGCGGCCGGTGCGTTTCCCTGGGGCGTGGCGATTGCGCGCCAATGAGTTTTCCCGCTCCGGAACGTGCAGCCGTGAACCGCCAAGGGGAGGCAATCTCCGCCGCTCTGGAAGTCGCCGGGGTGAGCCACAGCTACGGCAAGCGCAAGGCATTGGAAAATGTCGGCTTCAGCGTCGCCCAGGGCAGTTTCAGTGTTCTTCTCGGCCTCAACGGCGCCGGCAAAAGCACGCTATTTTGCTTGATAACCCGCCTGTTCGCGACGCAAAGAGGAACCATCCGAATTTTTGGTTTCGATGTGAACCGTGCCTCTGGCGAAGCGCTGCGCAGGCTCGGCGTCGTATTTCAAGCGCGGACGCTCGATCTCGATCTGACGATTATGCAAAACCTCTCCTACCATGCGGCGCTGCACGGGATTTCCGGGCAAGAGACAAAGTTGCGCGCGGGTTTTGCGTTGGAAACGGTCGCGATGGCCAGACGCGCGCATAACAAAGCGCGCGACCTTTCCGGCGGCCAAGTGCGCAGGGTGGAAATCGCCCGCGCGCTGCTGCATCGCCCACGCATGCTGCTGCTTGACGAGCCGACCGCCGGCCTCGATATCAAGGCCCGCGCGGACATCCTCAAGCATGTGCGGGGCCTTGTCGCGCGGCAGAGCATTGGCGTGCTTTGGGCAACCCATCTGATCGACGAGGTCGAGCCCGGCGACGATGTCGTCGTCCTGCACGAGGGCAAGATTCTCGATCACGGCAATGCCTCCGAAATCGCCGCCCGCGCGGGCGCGCCCAGCATCGGCCCCGCGTTCAACGCATTGACCAGCGCCGCCCGTTTCGAGGGGGAGCCGAAATGAGCGGATCGTCAGCGTCTTCCACTCCAACCGCCCAGGATCTCGGCCTCGCGAACTATGCGATTTGCCTGCAAGGCATCGTCTGGCGCGAGGCTCTGCGGTTTTGGCACCAGCGGGAACGCTTTGTCTCGGCGCTGGTGCGCCCGCTCGTGTGGCTATTCATCTTCGCGGCGGGTTTCCGTTCCGTGCTGGGCGTGTCGATCATTCCGCCCTATGACACCTATGTGCTCTACGAGGTCTATATCACGCCGGGCCTCATCGCGATGATCGAGCTTTTCAGCGGCATGCAATCCTCGCTCTCCATGGTCTACGACCGCGAAATGGGAAACATGCGCACGCTGCTCGTGAGCCCTTTTCCGCGCTGGTTTCTTTTGACCTCCAAGCTCGCCGCCGGCACCGCCGTGTCGCTTGCCCAAGTCTATGCGTTCCTTCTCGTCGCCTATTTCTGGGAGATCGAGCCGCCTTCGCCTTGGGGCTATCTGACCGTGCTTCCGGCCCTCATTCTCGCGGGCCTCATGCTGGGTGCGCTCGGCATGCTCTTGTCGTCGCTGATCAAGCAATTGGAAAATTTCGCGGGAGTCATAAATTTCGTCATTTTCCCGATGTTTTTTGCCTCTTCCGCTCTCTACCCGCTGTGGCGGGTCAAGGAAGGCAGCCCGTGGCTCGCCTATGTATGCGAACTCAATCCGTTCACCCACGCGGTCGAGCTGATCCGCTTCGCTTTATACGAAAAGGTAAATTTCCTCGCCTTGGCGGTGGTACTCGGGACAACAATTGTCTTTCTCGGCGCGGCGATCGCCGCCTACGATCCCTCGCGCGGGATGCTCAAGCGGCGCGAGGGAGCGTAGGTTGACGGAACTTATTTCTTCTTA
Organism: Hyphomicrobiales bacterium; assembly: GCA_003244015.1. Taxonomy (GTDB): domain Bacteria; phylum Pseudomonadota; class Alphaproteobacteria; order Rhizobiales; family Beijerinckiaceae; genus Methylocapsa. The sequence goes on from QHBR01000143.1 coordinate 12,002, forward strand.
CCGTCCGCGTCGAACTGCGCGAGATAGGCGACAAGATTATCCCGGTCGTCTTCTTTTGGCAGCCCGGCGAAGATCATTTTCGTTCCGGGAATCTTCGCTTTCGGATTGGTGATGTACTCCTTGAACGTGGCCTCGTCCCAGGTGATTCCCGACTCTTTGTCCGCCTCGGAATAGCTATAGCCCGGCACGGAGCCGTTCTTGCGCCCAATCAGGCCGTTCAACTCCGGTCCGACGAAGTTCTTGGCGCCTTCGCCAATCTGGTGGCAGACTTTGCACTTTTGCGTGAAGATTTTTTCGCCAGCGGCGGCATTACCCGCCAATGCCCCCGCGGCGGAACAGGCCCAGGCGGCCGTGGCGACAAGGCAGACATATTTACGCTTCATACCCGGTTTCCTTCCCTTTGAGTGCGAGGGGCATTTGATAATGGTCCCGCCCTTTGCGCGCAAAGATGACGAGATGGACGATCCTCATTTTGGCCCGCGCAGCAAAACATGTATCCTGAAACGATGGCAAATGACAACCCGGACGTGGCGGGAAGCCTCTCGCCGCGCCGCGGCTCGGGGCTCCCGAGCGTCAGGCGCGCGCGCCGGCTGCCGCCGCGCCCTCCGCCGCTATGTTGGCCGGGCGGCACTTTATCTAGCGCTGACAGTCCTTTTCAATTGCGAAGCTGGAGCCGCCGACAAGCTCCGTCTCGGGGTGCAAAAAACCGGAACATTCGCCTGGGAACTCGCGATCATCAGCGAGCGTGGACTGGATAGGAAAGCCGGTCTCGACATCGAGGTTACCGAGCTTGCCTCGCCCGAAGCCGCGAAGATCGCCTTGATGGGCGGGGCGGCCGACATGATCCTCGGCGATTGGCTGTGGGTCGCGCGGCAAAGAAATCGAGGCCGCCTTCTTGTCTTCGCGCCCTATTCGACCGCGCTCGGAGCGGTCATGGTTCCGGCGGCCTCGCCGATCGCGGATCTCGCCGGCTTGAAAGGCAAAAATATCGCGGTCGCGGGCGGTCCCCTGGACAAGAGCTGGCTATTGCTTCAGGCGCTCGCGCACGAGTCGGATCTGGACATCGCGGCGCAGGCGAACATTATCTATGGCGCGCCGACTCTACTCTATCAGAAGGCCGCGAATGGCGAGGCCGATGCCACCTTAAACTATTGGAATTTCTGCGTGGCGCTCGAATCGCGCGGGTTCCGGCGGCTCATCGGCATGGACGAGGTGGAACGGCGCCTTGGCGCCAAGGGACCGGTCGCGATGGTCGGCTACGTCTTCGGCGAAGAGTTCGCGCGAACCCATGCGGCCGCCCTCTCGCGGTTTTTCAAGATCGCGGCCGAAGCCAAGGACATTCTCGCTCATTCCAGCGCGGATTGGGAGAAGACCGCGCAGCGGATCGGGATCGCCGGGGAAGCGGAGCTCGCCCTGTACCGGCAAACCTATACAGATGGCATCCCGCGCCGCCCGGTCGCCGAGGAAGCGGCCGACGCGCGCGCGCTTTATCGCATCCTAGCAAAAATCGGAGGCCCGGACCTTGCCGGCAACGCAACCGAACTCGACGAGGGAACTTTCTACCAAAGCACGGAAATGGTGCCCCAGGAACACTAATGGCCCCCTTTTCAGACTTGCGCCGCTGTTCTTGCTGGTACTCATGTGGCAATTGGGCTCGCGTTTCGCCGCGACCGGCTCGCTGCCCGCGCCGCTTGCGGTGATGTCGGTTATTGGCGCCGAAGCGCAGTCAGGCGTCCTTTTCGTCAACCTTGCGATCACGCTTGCCCGTGTCGCGGCGTCTTTCGCGCTGGCGATGGTTTTGGGAACGGCGCTCGGCGTGCTCATGGGCCGCAACAAGACGGTCGACCGCCTGTGCGATCCCTTGCTTATCGTGCTCTTGAACCTGCCGGCGCTTGTCGTCATTGTGCTCGCCTACATCTGGGTAGGGCTGAACGAGGCCGCGGCGATCGGGGCCGTGGTTCTAAATAAATTGCCAAACACGGCAGTAACCCTTCGCGAAGGCACCCGCGCGCTCGACAAGAACCTCGATGAGATGGCGCGCGTGTTCAACCTGCCGCTTGGCGCGAAAGTAAGACACGTTTTCTTGCCGCAGCTCGCTCCCTATTTCGCGGCGGCGATGCGCTCCGGTCTTTCGCTGGTTTGGAAGATCGTCCTCGTCGTCGAATTGCTCGGCCGCTCGAACGGCGTCGGCTTCGAGATCGGCATAGCGTTTCAACTCTTCGACGTGACGCGGCTCCTCGCCTATGCGCTTCCCTTTGTCGGCCTCATGCTGGCGATTGAAACGCTCATTGTGCAACCGTTCGAGCGGAATGTCTCGCGTTGGCGGCCCCCGCATGGAGCTTGAAGTTTCCATCGCGCGGAAGGCGCTCCGGACGGCGTCGGGAAAAACGCGTGTGGTTCTGCATGATGTGGCCTTCAGCTTGCGGCAGGGAGAAATCTGCGCCCTGCTGGGGCCGTCCGGCTGCGGCAAGACAACTTTGTTGCAAATCATATCGGGGCTCGACTCCGATTTCGAAGGCCAGATCGTCTTGCCTTCGCCGCACAGGATCGGCATGGTTTTCCAGGAGCCGAGGCTAATGCCGTGGCGCAGCGTCGCGCAGAACCTGCGTCTTGTTGGATCGTCAAGCGAGAACGAACTTGCCGAAATCGTCGCGGCGCTGCGCCTGTCGAAGCATCTCGATCATTTTCCGGGCGAATTGTCGCTCGGTCTCGCCCGGCGTGTCGCTATCGCACGCGCGTTCGCGGTCAAGCCCGATCTTCTCCTCCTCGACGAGCCTTTCGTCTCGCTCGATGCCGCCCTCGCGGCGCGGCTCCGCGAGGAGCTGCTGGCGCTCGTCCTGAAGCGCAAGGCGACGACCCTCATCGTCACCCACAACGTCGAGGAGGCGATCTCGATTGCCGGCCGGATTATCGTTTTGTCGGCGGCGCCGGGACGCATCCTCGCCGACATGACAATCGAGACACCGCGCGAGGCGCTGACGCAAGCCCGCGCAGCCAAGATCAAAACAGATATAGTCTCGGTCATGACGAAATGAGCTGCGTGAACTGCGGCAGGACAGTATGCGATCATAGTATCGCGAGGACCCAAGCCGGCCAGCAAAAGACCTTGTGAACGAGGCGAATGCACATGAAGGAACCACGTCAAGGGAGACTAGAACCGCAAAATTTCGCGATGTCCGACATATCTCCCTCATGTTCCGAGGCGGCTTCCCCGAACCTTCTATGGCAACGGCGGAGAGCCTTGGCCTATATGGGCATCTCGAAAAATACC
>QHBR01000340.1 GCA_003244015.1 Hyphomicrobiales bacterium
ATTGCCAGCCGTGGCGTGCATGGAAACGCGTCAAAGCAGAAAGCGTGCAATATCCAAAGCGCCGCTGCGAGTGCGTCATTTTCAGTCAAGATGACGTACCGGCAAATTGCGCCCACCAACCCGGGAACAAGCTCCGCGCCGTCTACAGGCTCCGGCCACGGCTCTGGCTCTGGAAACTCCAAGGGCCGCCCTTGCCCCTGCTTGTCTTCCTTCGGGCGCTCAGCGGCGACGAGCTTATCCAAGATGGCCACGCGAATGCCGAGCTTCGTCGCTGCGTCCTTGCGCCCCTTTTCGTATTCAACCACGCAGAGCCCGGCTAGCCGCGTGATTTCCTGATCGACATCGCACATCTCGCTTCCGGCTTCTGTGCTGTCATGCCGCGACGTCGCCGACGTCGCCTCGAAAGGCTTGGCGAGCCCAGCGGCGGCCTTGCCCAGCGCGGCTAGGTTCCGCCATTGAATAAGAGCATCGGCTGCATCCCAGCCTTTCTCCGGCTCACGCTTGCTGCCATCCGGCGCCATGCTGGCCAAGGCCGCCGCATCGAATATTGAGACTTCGCAGGCGCGCGCGGCCAAGATCGCCGCGACTTGCTCCGCATATTTTCCGCCGGGTTCGTCCGCATCCGCCCAAATCATCACTTTGCGGCCATCAAGCGGTGCCCAGTCCGCCTTCGAAGCCGCTTGCGAACCGCCTGGCGAAGTTACCGCGACGCTCTTGGGAAAGATTTTTGCCGCCGCGTCCGCCGATTTCTCGCCTTCACAGACAATTACAGGCGCGCCAGAATTCGCGGTGAGCCTATCCAAGCCATATAGCGGCCTTGGTTCGGGAACGCCTTTCCACTTCCATTCGAGGCGCCCGTTTGAGGCGCGCCACAATGATAGCGGCCGGAATTCCTTGCCGTCCGGCGTCTCAAACCGGCAGACCTCGAAAAGCAGAGCGCCGTTTTTGTCGAGATAAGGCCACCGGCACGGGAGCTTGCCGAGGCCAGGGTGCTTCGTAGGTATTGGTGGCGCGTCCTGCGGCACCGGGATAACGCATTCGCTTTTGTCGCGCGGCACGGCCGAAACCGCAGCGTGTTCTTGCGGCGTCAGCGGCGCGAATTTATCGCCCGTGGGACGCTCAGTCATGGCGAACGCCCACAAACTTAACGCCGAGCATCCGAGCCAACCGCCGTGCCGCTTCAAGCTGCGAGACGCGCTCAACGTAGGCGACAAGGCTCACCGGATCACCGCCTTTGTCACCGGTTGCGAAGTCGCACCATTTCCCGTTGAAGCGATTGACCTTAAAGCTTCCCAAGCTTCGATCGGAACGGCGCGGATTCAGCGCAATCCATTCCTTGTGAACCTGCTTTCCGCCGGGCAGCACCCGAGCGAGCACGGCCGGGAATGCAGCAAGCGCCGCACGGTTGACGGCGTCGAAGTCGATTTTTGTTGAGGCGATCGATTTCATGGCTCGCCGCCAATCGCATGCAGCGCGGGCGCCAAGCGATCGCCGCCATAGGGCTTGATGAAATCGGCCGGCAGAGCCGCATAAATTTCAAGCGTTTCGCGAAGAACTGCGCCGCGTTCGAGGACCGCGATAAAATGCGCGAGTGGTGCGGGGCCGAGCGCATGCAAGCTCGCGACGAGAATTCGACGCCGGGCGCGATCATGAACTCGCTTCTTCGAGGAGCTCGGGTGTCGTTCGCCGCCCGCAAATCGACATTCCCGAGCCCGGCCACGCCCCTCGCGTGCCGGGTTTCGTTTTGGTGGGTCATGGCTCACGGGCAGCGTCCGAAGAAGACCTTTGCGGCGCGCCAATCTTGGAAAGCGCCCACGCATCGAGATCTTCGCGTCGATAAAGGACTGCCCTTCCCGCCTTTCTGAAAATCGGGGAGTCGCCTGTTACCACCGCCTTGGCCAATGTTCGCTCGGCGCCAAAGCCGTATTTTCCGAGAAGGTATTCGGCCGCGTCCTTGCGGCGAAGAAATCCGATGTCATCCATTTGTCGCTCCTAATCCGGGAAAGCCCCGGTGCGACAGATGGATTTCTACAAAATTCCGCGCTTGTCTAAATGTATAATCGTGCGGGCCGAAAAATCTCAGGCACGATTAGCCGCACGATTTTTTCGGCGCCGTTTTGGGCCGGGTATGTCATTGCACGTCAGCTCCTTAACGAGAGCCATCGCGCGTTTCTTGTTGAAGCCAGGGTATCTTTCCCGCACGATTATGGCGCCGGCTTCCTGTCCTATGAACCCGTCGTTTTGGTCTATCGCGACGCGAATCGCCGCGCGCGCTTCGTCATCCGACGGCTTTCGCTTCGGTAGGCCGCCGATCCATTTTCCAAGCGATGCCCGCTCAACCATCACGTCGCGCCAGCGCTCGATCTTGTCATCTTTCATCAGCTCCCGGAAGCGCTTGTATGAAGCGGCGTCGTCGCTAGTCGCGATATCGTTGAGATCGGGCCCAATGCCGGTGTCGTCATCGTTCACAAGCGAATTGGAGACATCGAAAATCTCAGGCGGAATCAACCCGCGGATACCGGTCTTCAGACACGTCCCGAAAAAACGTACTTCCCCACGGCTGGCCGCACCGAACAAAACCTTCGCCGCTTGCGTTCGATACAAAATCTCTAGCAATTGCTCTATATCGGGAGGCGAGTCTGGTTCGCCGAATGCGAGTAACCGGACCACTGCCATCAATGGCAACCGTGGGGCATCACCAAGCGTGTCAACCGATGCGGGAGGCTCCCATGCTTCGATTAGATTCCTTGGGGTGATATGCCCACAAATCCAATCCTGAACGACTACGTCTTTATTATCCATCGCTTGCATCTCGCGAGCATCGAAATTGACGCAAGGAAACCGGGCAATGCGTTCCCGGCTTGTTGGCCGGCCGGCCTATCCTTGCGCGTTCCTGATTATCGCATTTTGCCCTTTGGCAAGGCAACGACGTTTCCGGCGTTTTCCCCACGCATCGCGGCATCGATCGTGCTGCCGATGGTCTCGACCGCGCGCCGCAACGGGTCCGCGTCCAGGTGCGCATAGCGATGCGTGGTCGCGGCCTGAGAATGGCCGAGCAGCTTGCCGATGACGGGCAAGCCCATCGATGCGCCCGCGCCGATGCTGGCGAAGGAATGCCGCAAGTCGTGAAGTCGCACGCGTTGCAGGCCAGCGGCCTTGCAGACAGCGGCCCATGGCTTCTTTAAATCCGCCTTGGGCTGTCCGGCTTTCTCGCCGGGAATGATAAAAGGATTGCCTTCGATGCGGCGCAAGCCGGCGAGCACTTCGAGAGCCGCCGCACTCAAAGACGGGCTTGCGTCCGGTTTTCGAGTCGGAAAGGAAGATCGCGCCGCGTTCGATATCGACATGCTGCCATTGCGCGTCCAAGATTTCACGAAGGCGCGCGCCAGTCAGGATCAAGAGCCGGACCGCCGCCGCTGCGAAAGGATCAAGCTTCACCCGCCGCTTATCCGCCTTCGGCGCGTGCTTCGCGTTCGGCTTCGTGCCGTCCACCTCGTAGGGCAGGCCGATGGTTTCGCCTTCCCGGAGCGCATCGCCTAGCCGGGCCAATTCATCGCTGGTCAGAAACCGCTCACGTCCATGCTCGGGATAGCGTTCGATCCCCCTGGCGGGATTGAATTTCGGCAGACGAACAGCGCGACCGCCAAGATTTCTTTGAGGCTCCCTTGGCGGATTTCCTGAACCGACACCTCGATTTTTTCCACCGAGAGCCCGGGGATGAACCCCTCCAGCATTAGGGCTAGTTCGCGGAGAAGTTGTTCGGCCGCCAGCAAGGACGCGACCACGTCCGAAACGGGGACAGGGTCCTCCGTTTCGTAAACAAATTGATGAGGCAGGTTAATGGCGTCCATCTATTCCTCCAAGTTGATGCTTGAAGGAAACGATTTTGCCACAGTTGTGTTAACTCGTCAAGCCCCGGATAATCTCCCCTTTTTGCTTGTCGATGTTCTCTGTGTGTCCAATCGCTGAAGTAACGCGAGCCGTTACCCGGTCAATCTGGTTTCAGCTCTACATGATCCGCGACCGCGGCTTCATGCGCGACTTGCTCGCGCAAGCGCATGAGGCTGGCAGTTCGACGCTTGTATTTTCCGTCGACACGCCGGTGCCGGGGTCGCGCTATCGCGACTATCGCTCGGGGCTTGCCGGCGCGCCGGGAATTGCTGGCTCGATCCGGCGGTTCTGCCAGGCGGTTGCGAGACCGGGCTGGGCCTGGGACGTAGGCGTCCGCGGATCGCCGCACCAGCTTGGCAATGTCGCGCCAGTGCTCGGGAACAACACGGGGCTCGAAGACTTTTTCGCCTGGATGCGCAATAACTTCGATCCGGCGGTCAGCTGGCGGGATTTGGATTTCCTTCGTGCGGAATGGGCCAGACCGCTCGTCGTCAAGGGCATTCTGGACGTGGACGACGCGAAGTCCGCCGCCGAAATTGGTGCGGACGGCATTGTTGTCTCCAACCATGGCGGCCGCCAGCTGGACGGCGTTCCCTCCACCGCTCGTGCCTTACCGTCAATCGTCGAAGCTGTCGGCGGCAAACTGACCGTGCTCGCGGACGGCGGCGTGCGTTCGGGGTTGGATGTTGTCCGCATGCTGGCTTTGGGCGCCAAAACCGTTCTGCTCGGCCGCGTCTGGGCCTATGCGCTGGCGGGCGGCGGCGAGGCAGGCGTCGCCCACATGCTGCAACTGGTAGAGGCGGAAATGCGGGTGGCCATGCCCTCACCGGCGTCGCCAGTATTGGCGCAATCACCAGCGACATCCTGGTTCAAGACGAAAGATCGGGCCCCAACGGGCATTGCCCAGTTTGCGGTAAATGATTAGGCTCCGGGCTCGGACCCCCGCGACGGGCGCGGGGCGGCGGCAGCGGTGCGCGACACGATGGGGGACGAAACCATTTCCGGCGAGGGCGAGCCCGGCACGAAAGAGGCCGAGGCCTTCGTCGATGCGCTCAATCATTCGGCCGAGCGGGTGCAGACCCTGTGGTTCAGCTTCCTCACCTTTATGCTTTATCTCGCGATCGCGGCGGGCACGACCACGCACCGTAGCGCATCTCGAAAAATACCCCTTCC
>QHBR01000410.1 GCA_003244015.1 Hyphomicrobiales bacterium
CCAAAATGTTTCACGTGAAACATATTGGTACGATTTGGGCCAGAAACCTTTCAAGGCCTAAGACAGCGGCCCCCTTCGATTTTGTAAGATCAATCGATTTTTTGGTGCGATGCGCAGCGGGGCCGCGGCGGAGCTTCGACGGGTGAGCTCGTTGCCGGAAGGCATCCCCGATGTAAGGTTCGCTGACCGGATCGAGGTTGTCACACGGGATGGAGCCGCCGCCGCTCGGTCTCGGTGATCACCAGCATTTGACAAAACCCCGGCCGTAAATGGTGGAATATTTCCGCACCTGAATTATGCACCAAAAATGCCCTGCGATATCAACGGCCTAAATTTGGTGCAGAATTCTTGATGGGTGGACGGCCCGCAGCGCGGGGGTCCGCTTATTGAGGTCCACCGGCCGCACCGCTGCCATGGTCGGCACCGCCGGTTATGACCCAGCTGAAATTCGCTCCAATGCCGTAGGACGGATCATCATCGTGAGCGCGCCACCGGCTGCACAGCATCGTCGCCGCATTACGAGCTTAAATGCCCGGAGGATGTCGGATCAGAGCGTCAATGCGCTGATAGGCGCCCCGCCCGGAACGTAGTATCATAGCGGTATTCGCCCGCACCTTCCATGGAGCGCCGGAAACGATTCGTGTCGTCACGGACTTGACTGGATCGCGGGCTGAAGGCATAGTTGCAGCTGGAGGACGATGATGGGCTGGAAAGTGAACGACCTGGGTGCCCATGGCGCGCCATTGGCGTTTTCCAAACCGACTGGCTACGCGACTGAAGGCGGACAATACATCGTCTATCAGGGGTTTACCGTAGGCCAAGGCGGCAACGGTAGCCTGCACCTGTTCGAGTGGGACAGCAGCGGTTGGCATTATGGCGGCGACCTGACCGCTGCAACCGGCGCCCCGCCAGCATACCAATTCACAGATCTGACGAGCTACGACTTCGCTGCGCAAAATACCCAGCATATCGACTACATGGCCAATTTCGACCCGACCTCTGGCGGCCACATCTACGAGCTTTATTTCGACAGCAACGGCTGGAACGCCAACGACCTCAGCGGCAGCGCGCACGCTCCAGTAGGAGCGCTCGATGGACCGTCGGGGTTCGAGCTTGCCGGCCTACAGCAAGTCTTCTACCGGGGGACCGACCTTGACGTCCATGAGCTTTGGTGGGACGTCAACGGGTGGCATCATAGGGATCTGACCCTTCAGGCGGGCGGACCAATTGTGGGCGCGAACGGCCCCACCGCCTATGGCTTCCAGGCCCAACTGACACAGCATGTCATCTATGTTGGCAGCGGCGGCGATGTCCAAGAGCTTTGGCGGGACAGCCAAGGGAATTGGCACTATGGCGGCGACCTGACCGCCATAACCGGCGCACCCTTGGCCGACGGCCAGCCGACCGGCTATGCGTTCGAAGCCCAAAACACGCAACATGTCCACTATCGCGGAATCGACGGTCACATCCACGAGCTCCGGTGGGCCACCGACACCAACGGCTGGCACTATTACGGCAACCTGACCGCCATAACCGGTGCTCCGAAAGCAGAGGGCAATCCCAGAGAGCCAGCCGGCATCGTTGGCACGAGATAGAAAGCGAGCCTCGTGACCGTTGCCGCGGACAATGCGGAATTTTTGGAGAGGACAATCGGGTGCCGCCGTATGCAGGGGCGCGTGCATTTCTCGAAAGCGTCGCAAAGCGCCGAATTCTCATTACCTACCAGGAGCTGGCGAACGCTCTTCGGATATTGCCACCCCATTCCATCCATCGGGTGACGGAAGCCCTGGAGCGCCTGATGGAGGAGGACGCGGCGGCAGATCGTCCGTTCATCGCCGCGCTCGCCATCAGCAAGGCGCGTGGCGGCCTGCCAGGGCTGGGGTTCTTTGATTGCGCCCGACGTCTCGGTCGGTTCGCGGGCGATCCGTACGGTCAGGACGCGAGGACGTTTCACACCGCCGAGCTGAACGCCGCCTTCGCTTGCTGGGGCGGTTCGGGCGACAACTAACAACGAGGACATCATGCTCACCGAAACTAACCCCACCCCTAACGGGCGCAGCGGATTGTCCAGATCCCCACCAATCCCAACGGTCTGAGTCGATGTCCGGCGGCGGCTATCCGAAGTTCAAGAACGACCGCGGTGTCCCGGAAATCTGCATTGGGGTGAAGGAATTCATGTGTATCGGCGAGTCCCCACCTCAGGACCACCCGCACGTCTACATCAATATGGGCGAGGCGGACACGATCCTGTGTCCCTACTGCGCGACGCGGTTCCGCTTCGATCTTCGATTGACGCCGCTCGATGCCGACCCGCCTGACAGTTTCTTTGCTGACCATAACGCGGTCTGAGCTAAGCCCCGCCAGCGCTCACCGCCGGTGCTCGCCTGCCATGATATCCGAAACTCTGATTGAAATGGGCGCTCTGGTACGTGCTGCCGGCCGAACAAGATCGCCCCGCCGGGGCGGTTGACGCCTTGATCCAGATGTTGACGTGGACCCGCGAGAACCCACCGGTCGCGCCGCCGATAATCGCAGCCGGTCTTGGATCACGTCCACGACAGCCTCATCCAATGCGCAATCCGAAGAACCTCATGCGTCCGAAGTTATTTCTGACGCAAAGGCCGTTGCAGCTCTCGTCGCGGTCGCTGCGGGTCCCGCCGGCTTGTCAAAGACTATAACCTTCGAAACAAAAGCCCTCGCGTTGCGGATATAGGTCAACCCGCGGTGTTGGCAAAGCGCGGCGAAGTCCTCCTTGATGTAACTTAGATAATAGGGCTCGTGAAAACTCTGCGGGAAGAGTTCGAGCAGGCCGTCATAGTCCGGCTCGTCGCCGTGCTGAAGCGAGTCCACGAGGACAAGGCGTCCACCGGGTTTCAGCACGCGCGCGAATTCACTGAGAACGATGCGGCGCACCTTGGGCGGCAGTTCATGGAACATGAAGATGCTCGTCACCGCGTCCTGGCTCTCGTCCGGCAGTGGAATCGATTCCGCGTTGCCCACCATAAGGTCGGTTCGCGACCAACGCTGTAAATGACGCTTGGCCTCCTTCACATAGGCTTCGGAAAGATCGAGGCCGAGCGCGGGCAACCGGGGCCAGGTCTG
>QHBR01000303.1 GCA_003244015.1 Hyphomicrobiales bacterium
GGTATTTTTCGAGATGCCCTGAAAAAGGACTTGCCCGGCAAAATTGATCCTGCCAAACAAGAGGCATTTATCAATGAATACGAAGACCGTTTGCATAGACTGGCGGCGATGAAACGGTCGTCTTCGCCGGCGCCGCGCACCCCACGCATGAAGCGCGGCCCGCCGGTTGCTGGGGGCCGAAGGGGCAAAAGATCGTCAGCGGACAAACCAGCGGGCGCGATCGTCTCGACATTCTCGGCGCGGTCGATCTCTGGACAGGAAACGCCCGCATGATCGAGGTGCCGACGGTCAAAGACTTGCGTAGGATTGCGCTCTCTCGACAGCGATTGCGATCATGGATCCGTTCATACGGCGGATTTAGGCGTTTTCAGATAACGCCAGATACCATCACGCCGACACGGCGGGTGCGTCGAAGCGCCAAGAAATCGGCATCTCTAAAGCAATTCGGTCTCCGACAACTTCCGCGTCATCAATCCGGCTGATTTTCGGGTTCTTAAGGCGTCGGGGTATATCATGGATCGGGCAGGCGCAAGCGGGTGTCGCGCTGCCATCGCACAAGGCGCTTCATGTTGGCAACTCCCCGGTCCGCGGACCCTTCACATGCCAAAATAATCATCATTGGATCGGGACCCGCCGGTTATACCGCCGCGATCTACGCCGCGCGCGCGATGCTGGAGCCGGTTCTGATCTCTGGCTTCGAGCCGGGCGGCCAGCTGACGGTCACCACCGACGTCGAGAATTATCCAGGCTTTGCCGCGGCGGTCCAGGGTCCTTGGCTCATGGACCAGATGAAGGCGCAGGCCGAACACGTGGGCGCGCGCATGGTCTCGGATCATATCGTCGAAGTCGAGCTTGCCCAGCGCCCGTTCCGGCTTCAAGGCGACGGCGGCGCCAGATACACTTGCGACACTTTGGTCGTTGCGACGGGCGCCAAGGCGAGATGGCTCGGCATCCGTTCGGAAACGAAGTTTAAAGGTTATGGCGTGTCCGCCTGCGCGACCTGCGATGGATTTTTTTTTCGCGACAAGCCCGTCGTCGTCATCGGCGGCGGCAATACGGCAGTCGAGGAAGCTTTGTATCTGAGCCACATCGTAGCCAAGGTCACTCTTGTGCACCGGCGCGATTCATTGCGCGCCGAACGCATCCTGCAGGAACGGCTGTTCAAGACGCCGAATGTCGAACTGATCTTCGATCATGTCGTCGACGAAATCCTCGGCACCGGCGATCCTCCGGGCGTTACCCGCGTTCGTTTGAGGAATGTCAAGACGGAGCGCTCGCGCGAGGTTGAGGCCGACGGCGTTTTCGTCGCCATCGGACACGAGCCCGCTTCCGGTCTTTTCAAGGGTCAGCTCGCGATCAAGCCAAATGGCTACATCGAGACGGCGCCTTTCTCGACCGCTACGAGCGTGCCCGGCGTATTCGCGGCAGGCGATGTCGCCGACGACATCTACCGCCAGGCGGTGACCGCGGCCGGGCTCGGCTGCATGGCGGCGATGGAGGTCGAGCGCTGGCTTGCCGAGCAAGCCGACGCGCGGGCCGTGGCGCAATGATGCGGCGCCCGTCTCTGTTACGGGCCGACGCCCAATTCCGCCTCGATGCGGCGGTTCACCTCCGCCCACGCGGGCGTGCCCAGCGTTACCAGATCGAAGTGGCCCGCTTGGGGAACGTCGACCAGCTCGACGGGGGCCCCCAGCTTAGCTCGCATCGCGCGTGCATAATCATAGGCCACGTAGGGGGGCACAAGCCTGTCGAGAATGCCGCTGATCATCACAACGTGCCCCTCTGGTGCCGGCAGGGCAGCTGGCGAGATGTCGGCGTAGCGGTCCCGTGAGCCGGCCGGAGACGCGCCCATCAACCGCTCAATAATGCCGGGCCCGCAGATCATTGGAACCAGGGGGGCGAACGCCTTGAGATCACCTATGCCGGCAAGGCTGATGACCGCACGTGGGACAAAGGGCGTCTCGCGGTGGAGCTGGCTGTCGGCCGGGAGCTGGCCACGGACGGCCGCCCAAAGTGCGAGATGGCCGCCCGCAGAGTGACCGACCAAAACCGTCCGGGCGATGTCGAGATTGTATTTGGGCGCTTCAGAACGCAGCCGATCGATGGCGTCGCCGGCGTCCTGGAAGGTGCCTGGATAGCCACCCCCTGACTCGTCGGCGCGTCGGTATCCAATACTCCAGACCGCAATCCCACGGCGTGCGAGCTCGGCACCAAGGTGACGAAGCTGCTCGCGCCCTGCGGTGTGGGTACTCCAGCAGCCCCCGTGGACAAGGACAGCCACGGGATGCGGACCGGCGCTGGCGGGGAGAAAGACGTCGATGGCTTGAGACGGCGCGGGACCGTAACGGAGCTGGAAGGTCGGCTCGGGCCGGGAGATTGCGACGAAGGTAGCCAGGTCGATAGGGTCGGCAGCGTACGCAAGGGTCGTGACCGCAAGGGCTATCAGTGCCAAGATGGTACGAGCGGCCATTCAGCTCTCCTTAACTGATATGTTTTGGGCGCAACCGGAAATAGTCTAATTGATTCCTCGGCGGTTTCGTACACACTTTTGCCAGAGCGTTTTTCGGCCGACGTGCGGTCGTGGCGGAATGAGGGTGCCTTGCAGGGAGTAGGTTAGCCTGGGACAAGCTGCGGATTTTTAGCGCGGGATGTGCGGCCACGGCGGACTCGTTTGCTCATGCGGGCGGGGCTCTTGGCCTCGCCCAACCGGCGGTAAACCGCCGGGTGAGCGGTCTCGAACAAGACTTGAAAGTTTCCTTGTTTCATCGCCAAGTGCGCGGCCTCGTCCTGACCGGGCTAGGCGAACATCTCTTGCGGCGCGCGGTTGAAAACGGGATCGGGACCGGTGTCCTGCCGGATTACCTGAACGAGCCCGAAAGCGGTTTCGTGCAATTGATGACGCACGTGGTCATGTCAACGGTCGATTGTGATCTCGTCTATCCGGAAGCCATGAACAATGTCGCGCGACTGCAGGCCGCCCAACCAGCTTATTCATGCCAGCCTCATCTTCAACTGATTCCAGCTTCATCTTCACTGATTTAAGTGAAGGCGACCGCCGGTTGATGCCCTGCCGGCTTTACGGACATTCTTGCCAGGGTGAACCGGTTCCCGGGTGATTTGATGAATAGCTCGAACTGCTTGAACTAACGAGAATATTTTGATTCGAATGAGGCCTTCTGATTTGGGGGAGGCCTTGGCGACGCAATTGAAGACAATTTCGGCCTGTTCGCGGCCTCCGCGGCAAGCAAGGGCAGCTCCTGGCCGCCAGCCAAGCCGGGCGCGAGGCGGGGGCGGTATTGGGTGACCAAATCCCTCCACAACGCAGAGGCGGACGCTGCGCGTTTTTTTCGAACTTGGCAATTGTAAAGAGTGTTAAAGACCGTTAGCAGGAGCGCCCAATACCCGGCGTGCGGTGCCGGCCTCTATCCCCTCGGCGCCTATTTCCCCTCCCCGGAACCCCCGCTGAACCTCCCGCACATCGCCTGTGCCGGTTCATCGCATTAGGGTATATACGGGAAGGAACTCTGCCGAATAGAAAAAGGTGTTCTAATGCAATTGGGTGTCGTTGGCCTTGGCCGGATGGGAAGCAATATCGCACGGCGGCTGCACCGCGCGGGACATCGTTGCGTGGTTTACAACCGGACCGAAAAACCGGTCGCCGAACTCGCCGCCGAGGGTCTGACGCCTGCATCGGATATTCCGGATCTGGTCAAAAAACTCGATCCTCCCCGCGCGGTGTGGATCATGCTTCCCGCCGGCGCCGTCACCGAGGGCATGGTCGATGCACTGAGCGAGCTGGTGAGCGCGGGCGATATTCTGATCGACGGCGGCAATAGTTTTTACAAGGACGACATTCGCCGCGCGAAAGCGCTTGAATCGAAGCGCATCGCCTATGTCGATGTTGGCACCTCCGGCGGGGTATGGGGCCTCGAACGCGGCTATTGCATGATGATCGGCGGGCCAAAGGCGGCCGTCGATCGCCTCGATCCGATTTTCAATGTCCTGGCGCCGGGCCCTGGCGCCATCGCGCGGACGCCCGGGAGGAACGCGCGGGATCACCGCCCGGAACACGGTTACATTCACGCGGGGCCCGCAGGCGCCGGGCATTTCGTCAAGATGATCCACAACGGCATCGAATATGGCCTGATGCAAGCCTATGCCGAGGGTTTCGACATCTTGCGCGGCAAGGCCGATGCGAGGCTGCCTGATGCCGAGCGCTTCGTCTTGGATCTCGCCGATATCGCCGAAGTCTGGCGGCGCGGCAGCGTTATTTCGTCCTGGCTTCTCGATCTTGGCGCCATGGCGCTCGCCGAGGACTCCAACCTTGCAAATTTCACCGGCGCGGTCGAGGATTCGGGCGAAGGCCGCTGGACCGTCGATGCGGCGGTCGAAGAGGCGGTGCCGGCGAACGTTCTCGCCGCGTCGCTGTTCGCGCGGTTTCGTTCGCGCGAGGAGCACACGTTCGGCGACAAGCTTTTGTCGGCGATGCGTTTCAAATTCGGCGGCCATGTCGAACATCCCGCTGCAGAACGTTCATGACTCCCGCGCCGGTCGTCGATGTCGCCGGCGACGCCGAGGCCTTGGCGCGGCGGGTCGCGGACTTTATCGCCGCGCGCGCGTTGAGTGCGTCCGGACGTTTCAGCCTCAGCCTTTCCGGCGGCTCGACACCGAAGCGCGCTTACGAGTTGCTCGCGGATTACGGTGCGGCGCTCGATTGGCGAAAAGTTCATCTTTTTTTGGGCGACGAACGGTTTGTGCCGCCGGATCATCGAGACAGCAATTTTCGCATGGCCCGCGAGGCCCTGATGGACCATGTGCCCATTCTCGCCGCGCAGGTTCACCCGATTCCAACCAACTGTGGTTCGCCGGAAGAGGCCGCGGCCTTGTACGAGGCAACCCTGCAAGGCTTTTACGGGAGCAAGACGCTCGATCCTGAGCGCCCATTGTTCGACGTGACACTGCTTGGCCTCGGCGAGGACGGGCACACCGCTTCGCTCTTTCCTGGAGCCAAGGCGCTCGACGAGAGCGCCGCCTGGGCGACATCGATCATTGGGGCAAAGCCCGAGCCGCGCATCTCGCTCACCTATCCGGCGCTAGAATCGAAATCCTTCGCAACTTAGGTGGTGCGGTTGGTGCTATGGCATCGCCAGCGGTGGCGGACGGGAGACCGGTTCATCCATGGGGCAGAAAAGCCCGTTCCTCAGCTTGGTTCCCCCTCCGCCTCCGAGGCCGTGACGTTCGCCACCAATTCGAAAACCGGCATCGCCATGGCGGCGGCGGCGCTGGAAGGCTGGCATCGGCACATGACGCTGTCGGTGCAGGCGCTGGCCGCTCTCGCCGGCCTGCGCGCGCGGTTGCAAGAAGCGCAAATCAGCATTGCGTCTGCCAAAGCGAAGTACTAGCCCGCACTCTCCTCGCGAAGGATTGCGAGCCGAAGCCATTCTCGTTCGGCCTGGTCTAGCGCCGCCTCGGCTTTCACGAATGCCGCCGAAACTTCCGCGAATTTCGCGGGGTCACGTGCGTAAAACCCGGTATCGTCGAGCAGGGACTGGAACCTTGCCTTGAGAACGCGCAGTTCCTCGATACGGACAGGCAGATTATCAAGGACATGCCTGTCCTTGAAGGTGAGGCGCGGCTTCGCCCTTTGCGCTTGAACGGCGGCGGCTTTGGGCTTGTCCTTGGTTGCTGCGGGCGCGGAAAAAACCGGCGCGGCGTTCACTTTCGCGCCGCGTTGCGCCACCATGTCCGAATAGCCACCGGCATATTCGATCCAGCGACCGCCTCCCTCCGCGACGAGCACCGATGTCGTCACCCGGTCGAGAAAATCGCGATCATGGCTAACGATCAAAAGGGTCCCTTTGTAGTCGGCGAGCATTTCCTGCAAGAGATCGAGCGTTTCGAGATCGAGATCGTTGGTCGGCTCGTCGAGGACGAGGAGATTGGATGGCCGGGCCAAGGCCCGCGCGAGCGTCAGCCTTCCGCGTTCGCCTCCAGAGAGACGTCCGACAGGCGTGCGCGCCTGTTCCGGGCCGAACAAAAAATCCTTCATATACCCGATGACATGTTTGCGCTCGCCGTTGATCTCGACAAAGTCGCTGCCGCCGGTGAGCGCGTTCTGCAAGACCGTTTCCGGATCGAGGCTCGCGCGGCCCTGGTCGAGCGTTGCCAGCACTAGATTGGCGCCATGCCGGATGGAGCCCCGGTCCGGGGCCAAGGTGCCGGTCAAGAGGTTGACGAGCGTCGTCTTGCCCGCGCCATTGGCGCCGATCAGGGCGAGACGATCCCCGCGCAGGATGCGGGTCGAGAAATTCTTGACGATCACGCGCTCGCCAAAAGATTTAGCTAAATCCTTGGCTTCGATAACGAGCTTGCCGGAAATATCCGCCTCGCTTGCTTCGAGCCTCAGTCCGGTAAAGGCGCCCCGCTGGCGCCGCGTGTCGCGCATCGCCGCAAGGCCTTCGAGGCGTTTCTGGTTGCGCTTGCGCCGCGCGGTGACGCCATAACGCAGCCAGTGTTCCTCAGCGGCGATCTTGCGATCGAGCTTATGCTGCGCGCGTTCCTCGCTTTCGACCATGGAATCGCGCCAGGCCTCGAACTGCGAAAATCCATGCGCGAGAAAACGGGTCCGGCCGCGATCGAGCCAGACCGTGTTTCGCGAAAGATTTTGCAAGAATCTTCGGTCATGACTGACAATGACGAGCGCGGATCGCGCGGCTTCGAGTTCCGCCTCGAGCCATTCGATCGCCGGCAGATCGAGATGATTGGTCGGCTCGTCGAGGAGCAAAATATCGGGCTTTGGCGCCAGCACCCGCGCGAGCGCGGCGCGCCTCGCCTCGCCGCCCGAAAGCCGCGCCGGATTGTCGTCGCCGCTTAGCCCCAATTCGTTCAAAAGCGCCGTTGCGCGATGCCGGTCGCCAATAGGGCCAAGGCCCGCCTCGACATAGGCGCGCGCCGTGCCGTAGCCGGAAAGATCGGGCTCCTGCGGCAGATAACGCAAGTTGACCCCAGGCTGCAGGAAACGCGTCCCGCTGTCTGGCTCGATGAGGCCCGCCGCGATCTTCAACAGCGTCGATTTGCCCGAACCATTGCGCCCGACGAGGCACAAACGCTCTTCCGCCGAGACCGAAAGATCGGCGGCTTCCAACAAAGGCTCGCCGCCGAAGGTCAGCGCAATATCCTGCAACAGTAAAAGCGGTGGTGCCATTCGCGTCCACGTGGGAAGCTTCCGCATTGGTCTTTAGCATTTTCCGCCAACGCAGAAACATTCTCAAAGCCCGGGCGGCGATAGGGATAGGCGGCCTCAAGCCCCGTGCAGCACGGCGGTCACGAGCACCGGTTCGGCCTCGTCCAGCGCCCGATGGAGGTCCGCCTCCGTCGCGAACCGGCCGCGCAGGCGCTTGCCTTCTGCGCGGACCGCGACGCTGGCCGTCCGGAAAGGCCAGGGATCGAGAATGAGGCCTTCGCCGTCGCGGGGCTGCATACGGAGTTCTGTCGTTCCGGCCCCCGCCGTTGGCACATTGGGGATCTTGATTTCTTTTTTCACGCCCCAGCAGATTTCGAGCGACATCCGGTCGAGGGCCGCGATCAACAGCCGGTTATGCTCGATGTGTTCTGGCGAGGCCTGTTCCGCGAGCTTCGGATCGGCCCGCAAGGACGCCGCCGTTTGCGCCTGAAAGCGATGCTGTTCGTCGAGAAAAGCCCGCACGGCCTCCGCATTCTCCGGGCTCGCCTTGGCGAAATCGAAATGGCGCGCATAAATCGTATCGGCGTGAAGCGAGACCAAGAGCGCGGGATAGCGCCCAAAGACGCGAGCACGGCGCACACCTTCGCGCCAGAGTGCAATATGCAACTTCGAGGGGACCTTGAAAAACTCCTGCGGGAGGCCGGTCCCGGCATCGAGCGCGGGCGTCATTTCCCAGTCCAGCCAGCCGATGTCGTGCTGCCCGGCGGCGAGGCATACCTCGTCGTAGGGTGCCGGCGCCGCGAAGCGCCGGTTGCCCCAGGCGCGCGCCATCTGGCCGGAAAGCCAGGCGTGGCTCGGCTGTGGAATGGCAATCACGCCAGGGCCGTCCTTGCGAAGCAGCATCATTCTTTCTTGATTGGTTTCGCCAGAAGAACGACGTGGCGCCTCTTCCGTTCCATTGTGCACGCGGGCGGCAGCGCACCCGCGCGTGAGGGCGTTGGCCGCGAGAAATTCGCGAAGCACGGGGAATAAACTGGCGCGCCGCCAAGTCTTCCTTGGTGGAACCTGCAATGCCGCGCGTGCGACCCGAATTCTTATCCGGGGATGAGCAGACAAAGAGCGGCTGACAGCACGGAGGCAATGCATTGAACGAAGGCTTCCTTGGAACAGCGGCTCCACGTTACGCCGATGTGGTTCTGCTCCTCGAGATTGGCATGGGGGTAGCGCTTCTTATCGGTGCAGTGCTCGCGCGCGTGAGGCGGTTTCGGCTACACGCATGGTGCCAGTCCGCAATCGTGCTCCTAAACCTTGCCGTTATCGTACTGATAATGGTTCCTTCATTTCACGTTCATGTGAGTCCGAAGATACCGCTCAAACTTGGGAAGACTTACTACGCACTGGCGACAGCGCATGGGCGCTAGGAAGCGTCACCGAAATCGCCGGATTGTACATCTTGCTCGCTGCGGGCACGAACGTTTTGCCGCAAAAATTCCGAGTGACCGGATACAAGTTATGGATGCGCAGTTTGCTCGTGCTCTGGTGGCTGGTTCTCTTGTTGGGACTTGCTACATACGCGCGTTGGTATGTCCCCGACTTGTTTCGGAAATGAATTCGTGGAGCCTGTTCTCATGAGTTTGTGGCAGATTGCAGCATTGGTGTTTTGCAGAGTTACTGAAGCAGAGGAGGACGGTTGACGTTCGCACCAATTTGGCTGCCATTGCCCGTCGAATTGAGAAAAGCCCTTACCTCACCTCAAGATATTGATCGCGACGTCGATCGCAGCCTTGAGGAATTCATCGGCTGCGGCTTTTTGATTATTGGCCGCGACAATCTGATGAGCCGGCACAACAGCCGCCGTGAACTCGTGCGTATGCCAATGGCCGAGCTTCGGCAGGCGCGGCAGCGCCGCACGGTCCGGCTGGGGATAGACCGACACATACAAATAGGGCTCGTCATAATACGCGTCTCCGGGCGAAAGCCCAGCACCGACATAGCCTGTGGCGTCGGGAAATGAGGCCAAAGTGGCGAGATCGAAGTGGTGCGGCCAGCAGCGCACATCAGAGGCCGCCAACTTGCGCTGAATCATTTGTCTTTGGGCGCGGACGAGCGAAAATTCGGCATTGGCGAACCAGGCAGAAAGCTCGAGCAGGGAATCTGCTACTTCCGCCACGTCATAGGCGGCAGCTTGGGTGACTGCGCGCGTAGGCATCTCATAGGGTGACGGTGCGTCGAGAGCATGCGTATCGAGGCCTCGCGCGCCGAGTTGCTCGCCCAGCCATTGGCGTGCCTGCGCATCGGTGCGGCCGTTAAGAGAGAAAGATTGGATGCGTGCCGTCCTCTCGTCGTCATGCAATACGAGCGTGAGATCGGCAATTTTCAAGCTTAGATGCATGCCGTTTTTCAGCCGATGGGTCGTAAAGCCGTCGAAGGCGTCGTCCCAACCGAGATTCGTGTGGCCGTCGTCTGGCTGTGGTGGAACATAGGCGCGCGCCGTTCGCGCGAGCCATTGCGCCGCATGATGGGCTTGCCGGCGGGCGACGCTCAGCCGGCGCTGGTCAATGCCTCGTAGCGGCCGCCAATCCGATCCACCCATGGTCGCCGCACTCCTGTCCGTCTTGCTTTTCCGTTATCATGCTCAATTGAGATCGGCGATGATCTCGCTCAGGCAGATTTTTGCTGAGCCGCCCCTCTAGGCGATTTGCGGAATTCGAGTCTTAGCACCACAGATGTATTTCAACGAAACGATAGGCTTGCGCATCGATTTAAACAATTGGGAGCATGGGATCTCAATGGCCGGAGATGAAAACTGGGTCGACATCGGCTCCACGGAAGACTTTTTCGGGCCGCCGCTCGAGCGGATTAAGATAGCGAACCGCGAGCTTGCAATATCTCTCAAGGAGGGGAAATTCGGCGCGGTTTCGAATACGTGCAACCATGCCGGCGAGCCGCTTGGCGAGGGCCGGCTTGATGGCGACTATATCGTCTGCCCCTGGCATAATTGGAAGTTCCACCGCTGCAGCGGCGTCGGTGAGCCAGGTTTCGAGCAGGACCGCGTTCCCGCCTATCCGGTGAAGGTCGAGAACGGCCGCGTGCTAGTCAACCTTGCCGCCGGCAGCAAGCGCGCTAAGAGCCCGCACGAACCGCACCCGCTGTCGCGCAAGGTCGAGCGTGCACCCGGACCCTTGCGCGTTGCCGGTATCGCGACGACGGCGATGGACGCCGCAAACCCGCGCTTCTCAGGCTCCGACCATCTGCTTGATCATGCATTGAAAGCGGCCCGCGAACTTGGCGCCGAGACGCGGACGATCAAGCTGAATGATCTCAACTTCCGCGCCTGCGAGGGTTACTACTCGAAGGCCGCGCGCGCCTGCACCTGGCCCTGCTCGATCACCCAGATGGATGCGAAGGACGAGATGGACCTACGAGGCTTTGGTGCATTGGGCCGACGCGGTCATCGTATCATCTCCGATACGGTGGGGAGCGGCATCATCGCTCTATTTCAAGATGGCCGAGCGGCTGAACTGCGTGCAGAACGCGGTCACGATCCGCAATCAAGTTCTCATTCGTAAACAAGGTCGCGGGATTCATCATCGTCGGCGGGCAGGACAACATTCAGGCGGTCGCAGGCCAGATGCTCGGTTTCTTCGCCGAACTGGGCTTTATCTTTCCGCAGTTTCCCTATATCGCCCACTCGCGCGGCTGGTCGCACGAGGACATGGAACGCAATGTCGAGATCGTGCGCGCGTCCAAGGAGCTTGCCGAAGGCGCGGCCATGCTCACAAAGCGCTGTCTCGATCTCGCGGGTCATCTGATCACCCGCGACGAAGCCCCAGCATCGATCGAACGCGGCGGCCGCAAGGCGCGCGCCATCCAGACCTAAAGGGTCAACGGCGGAGTAAAGCCGGCCAGCGGGGCGGAGCAAAACCAGGTCAGTTTGCGGCTGGGACGCGCCATCTGGCCGGCGCACGGCGACGGTGCACCAGGGCGAGACGGCAATGGCCGCGAAAAATTTGCAAGGCAGCGGGAATAAATAGGCGCGCCGCCAAGTCTCCTCCCTAGCAACGGCGCAAAGCCGCCATGGATGGAGACCAAACATGTCAGACGACAAGCAGGGTACAGGGATCGACCGGCGCGGCGCGCTCGAATGCATGATTTGGGCGGGCACAGGCGTCATCTGGACGCTCACAGGAGGCGTGCCAAATTCCTCGCTACTGCCCGGCATGGGCGCGGCGCAAGCGGCCGAAAAAGCCGCCGCCGGCTTCAGCTTCCTGCAGATTTCCGACAGTCATGTCGGTTTCAACAAGCCGGCCAATCCAGATGCGCTCGGGACCTTGAAGGAAGCGATCGATAAGGCGAATGGGCTGCCCGTCAAGCCCGCCTTCATGATCCACACCGGCGACATTACCCATCTTTCGAAGCCCGGGCAATTCGACGACGCCGAAAAAGTCATCGCCGAAGCCAAGCTCGATGTCCATTATGTGCCAGGCGAGCACGATCTTATCGACGAAAACAATGGCCAAGCCTATCTCGAACGCGATGGCAAGAACACGAAGGGCACCGGCTGGTTTGCCTTCGATCAAGGAGGCGTGCATTTTGTCGGCCTTGTCAACGTCGCCAATTTGAAAGCGGGCGGCATGGGCTCGCTCGGCGATGCGCAATTGGCTTGGCTTGCGGCCGACCTCAAAGGCAAGCCGGCCTCAACCCCGATCGTCGTCTTCGCGCATATTCCGCTCTGGGCCGTTTATCCGGAATGGGGCTGGGG
>QHBR01000299.1 GCA_003244015.1 Hyphomicrobiales bacterium
GAATGAATCAGACCACTAGGAGGATCGTCATGTCGAATTCAATCGTCATTACCCTGCCGCACCGCCTCGGCGCCGAAGAGGCGAAACGGCGGATTGCCGGGGGAATAGAGCTTCTGCGCCGGGATTACATCGATAAACTCGCTTACAGCGAGGTCAATTGGAACGGCGACACGGCCAATTTGCGGGTCGTGGCTTTTGGACAGACCGCGACGGCGCAAGTTTACGTCACGAACGATGCCTTGCGCGTTGAAGTGCAACTTCCCTGGATCCTTTCCGCCTTGACCGGCAAGATTCGAGGCGTTCTCAAGACCAACGCGGAGGAATCGCTGAGGATCGGACATACCCCGCCAAAGACCTGAACGGGATGGCAAACGGCAACGAGGTCCGCGCGAACCTTGCCTGGCGCCCCTTAATACTATGGCGATCATCACATCGGAGGCCTTGATGACCGCGTAGGCTTTTGTGCCTTTTTTGAGACCGAGCTCCTCGACCGCTTCGTTGGTGATCGAAGAGATTACGGATTCGCCGCCTTGGAGTTCAATTTCGACATGCGCGGTGGTCGCACCCTTGCGAACGTCCTTGATCTTGCCTCCGAGGAAATTGCGTGCGGATATTTTCATTTCATTTTTTCCTATCGATATTAATCCGTCCGTAAGTAGGTTTATATTCACGGGGGGCATTTGAGCGAGGACTTTTGCAAGAAGGAGAGGATTTTGCGAGCGTCATTTTGCCGATCGCGCATCGCGGCGAACCTTCCTCGCGAAATTTTCCTCGACCGTGACCGCCATGCCGGGACATTTCCCAAGGATAGCCAGTCACGCCGCGGCGGGAACACACGAAGCCCGCCGGCCATCGAAAGCGCCGGATGTATTCGCGGCGCTTGACGGCACGCGCGAACCAATCGTCCATTTCCTGAAACGTCAAAGGGTAATCAACTCCACCGATGGGACGTTTTGCGCCTTCCATTCCTCTCCGGTTTCCCCCTAATCAGAGGGCGTGAAGGGGATACAAAGTTACTTTTATTGGCTGACGACGCAGTCGCGAGCGAACTAGTCTCTCATGGAAAATTCCCTGCCAACAGGGAAAAGAAAAGGGAATTTGCGGTATTATGGCGCAAACGCCACAAGAAAGAAATCGTGGTCGCGCCTAAATATGCGGAGCTTGCCAGGCGCTTAAACGCGAGTGGATTCCAAGAGACAGAGGCATCCATTACACGTAAGCTTGGGCGCGGGACATTCGCCGCAACTTTTTTCCTTGCTTCCTTGGCAGAAATCGGATGCGAAATCGTGCGATTAGAGGATGCTTAATCGCATGCATTGCGCTTCTGATTATTGCGTTCTCAAAAGACGTCGGGAGCGTCGCGAAGGAACGCATACATCCAACAGATCACAACAAACAAAGCCAACAGATACCCGAAGCCGATAAACGCGGCACTTTGGAATCGCCTCTCATTGTCAAGCCGCTCCACACCGATAAGAATGAGGAAGAATCCGCCGACGATGCTCGCGATAAAAACGAAAAGCGTTGGAATGATCGGGTCACGTTTTTCATCGGTATAGCGACTGGTCTTATTCTGCTTCTCCAGCTTTTTGTTTTCGGCTGGCAAGCTATTAGTCTGCGGCGAACCATCACCACGATGAAGGAACTCGGTAAGCAACAATCCGCCGATATGCAAGCCTTCATTGCAATTGCTAAAGAATCCGCCGATGTTGCCAGAAAATCTGTCGAAGTTTTCGAGCGTCAAACCAGAGCATCTATCGCAATCGAACGGCCTCACATCCTGATCGGGAAAGACATCGCCATTACAGCAGTTGAGGAAACCACCTTCCAAACTTCCTGATCATCCTCTTGTTACTTTTAAAATCATAAACATAGGAAGAACTCCTGCCGAACCGAGCAGATGGTGTATCGAAACTATCGTCTGCAAGAATCTTCCATATGTCCCGGGCTACAATAAAGTTTATGATACCGCGCCAGGAGGGGTCATCCTCCAAATGGAAGAACGGCCAATGAGGCATATCTTTGAATGGAGTCCGGAAGACATGCGAAGCATCGCAGAGGCCGAAAAGAATCTGTATGTCTACGGATTTGTTGAGGTCTTGGATTTCCTCGGGGAACCGCACGAAACACGATTCTGTTTCATGGCTTTGGTAAATATGAGAGACGATGCCTATTTCCAATATGTTATCAACCGCGCCACCCCACGCGATTATCTCATGCGGACTTAGAGGCAAAAAAAACCGGATATAAAAAGCGCGCATCGCGCTGCGCCATTCACTCACTGACTCCTTATGGAATCAGATGGGCGACGGTCGCTAAACCGCTTGTGGCGTTTGCGCCATAATACCGGATCAGCGGATTGGTCCGCCGCTTACGCTTAAGAGAAGATCGCCAGGCTTCCGTCTCCCATCCAAACAACATGGCAAGAAAGGGTTAGGCGCTCGCGTTCCGGCATTGTAGTTTCCGTGACTCGACCGCGAAAGGAACCACGGCATCGCCGCGCGGCTCATCCGCAACCGGACGCGCGGCGGGACGGGTTCGTGGCGGATCGCCGGTCATGCCTGCGTCGCTCCAAAACACCAGGCAAGGATTCCTTTTTGCACATGCAGCCGATTCTCGGCTTCGTCGAAGACAACGGATTGCGGACCGTCGATCACTTCGTCAGTGACCTCCTCGCCGCGATGGGCCGGCAAGCAATGCATGAAGATCGCGTCCTTGCCCGCGGCGGCCATCAGTTTCGCGTTGACCTGGTAGGGCGCAAGCAATCCGTGCCGGAAGGCTTCGTCCACGTCGCCCATCGACACCCAGCAATCCGAGACGACCGCGTCGGTTCCCTTCACCGCCTCATGCGGATCGTGGATGAGCTCCAGGCGGACGCCCGAACGGCGCGCCCAATCGACGAGGCCGACTTGTGGACCGAGGCCGGCGGGAGTGGCGACATGAAGCGAAAAATCGAATCGCTGCGCGGCATGGACCCAGCTCGCGAGCACATTGTTGGCGTCGCCGCTCCAGGCGACCGTGCGCCCCTTGATCGGGCCTTTCTTTTCCTCGAACGTGAGGATGTCCGCCATCACCTGACAGGGATGCGAACGCTTGGTCAAGCCGTTGATCACTGGCACACCGGCATGGCGGGCGAGTTCGATCATTGCGGCATGATCGAGAATACGAATCATGATCGCATCGACAAAACGCGACAGGACGCGGGCCGTATCGGCGATGGTCTCGCCCCTGCCGAGCTGCATTTCCTGGCCGGTCAGCATGATCGTTTCGCCGCCTAGCTCGCGCATCGCTATGTCGAAGGATACCCGGGTGCGGGTCGAGGGTTTGTCGAAGATCATCGCCAGAACCTTGCCGGCGAGCGGCCGGTCCGGCGGGCTCTGTCCTTTGCGCCGGCGCGCCTTCATGCGGGCGGCGGCGTCGAGAATGCGCCGGAGATCGGCCGCCGTAATTTCCGACAGATCGAGAAAATGCCGCGGTGACGGGGAGGCGCCTTGACTTTCTGGCGTGCTCATCCGGCCGTCCCGCTTAGCTTCGCGGACGAGTTTTCCGGTTTGCCGGATTCGATCCGTTGGCAGGCGGCGTCGAAACGCGCGACGGCTTCGAAAATCTCCTCTTCGCCGATGATCAGCGGCGGCAGCAGCCGGGCGACATTCTCGGCCGCCGGAATGACGAGGATTCTTTCGGCCCGCGCGGCGGCGGCGAAATCGTTGACCGGGACACGTAAAGCGATGCCCAGCATGAGACCTTCGCCGCGAATCTCCGCGATGATCTCGCCATGCCGGTCTTTTAACCCAGCGAGGCTATGTTTGAGCGTCACGCCCATCAAGGCGACGTGCTCGATAAAGCCCGGCGCCAGCACAACATCGAGCACCGCATTGCCAATGCTCACGGCAAGTGGATTGCCGCCAAATGTCGTGCCATGGGACCCAACGGTCATGCCCCTCGCCGCGTCGCGCGTCGCCAGAAAGGCGCCGAGCGGAAAGCCGCCGCCGATGCCCTTGGCGATCGCCATGATGTCGGGCGCGACGCCAAAAACTTCGTAGGCGAAGAGCTTGCCGGTGCGGCCGATGCCGGTCTGCACCTCGTCGAACATCAAAAGCATGCCATGCTTGTCGCAAAGATCGCGCAGCGCCCGCAGGAAGCCCGGCGGCGGCATACGGATTCCGCCTTCGCCCTGGATCGGCTCGATCAAAATGGCGCCAGTTTGCGGACCTATCGCGGCCTTCGCCGCCTCGATATCGCCGAAAGGAACCGTGTCGAAGCCCTCGACCCTGGGACCGAAGCCTTCGAGGTATTTGGGATCGCCCGCCGCGGCGATCGTCGCGAGCGTGCGTCCGTGAAAAGCCCCGGCAAAAGTGATAATGCGGAATTTTTCCGGATGTCCGCCCGAACCGTGATATTTGCGCGCGGTCTTGATCGCGCCTTCGACGGCTTCCGCTCCGGAATTGGTGAAAAACACGTAGTCGGCGAAACTGACCTCGACGAGGCGCCGGGCCAGACGTTCCGCTTGCGGGATCTCGAACAGATTGGAAGTGTGCCAGATTTTCGCGCCCTGCTCATGCAGCGCCTTGAGAACATGAGGGTGGCCATGGCCGAGCGACGCCACGGCGATGCCGGCGCCGAAATCGAGAAACCGCTCGCCGGCCGTCGAGGTCAGCCAGGCGCCATCGCCCCGCTCGAAGGCGAGATTGACGCGGGCATAAGTGGGAAGCAGCGGCGAGGTCACGATCTCACTCCAGGATACTGGCCGGCGCAAGCATTTCCAGTCCGGGAAAATCTGGGAGAAACCTTGGTCCAATTCGCATCATGCTCTTATACCCGGGGGCCGGGAACGGTGCCATCGTCTGGCCATTCCAGGGGCTCGGGTGCCGCAATCGCCGGCCCGACAGGAGCGGCACCGTTTTATTTCTCGCCGTAAAGCACGGCAAAGCTCCAACATTTGTAGACGCAGTCCACATTCTTGAAGCCTACCGTTCCGAGCCAGTCTAATTGCTCCGGAATAGGGGACATCCGATCATATTGCATCCGCTCTACGGCTCGCTTTAGATCGGCTTCCTGAATGCCTCGTTCTCGAATCTGCCGGTGCCAATATTCTCCGTTAGCAAGTTCTCGCGCCGGCGTTGGGCCTAGGCATTGGTCCGCATTAACGAACGCGCCACCCTCTGCTAGCACACGGTAACTTTGACGGTAGACGCGCTGCTTGTCAGCATCCTCAAGATGGTGGATCGCTAAGGCAGAAATCACCGCGTCATAAGGTCCATTTGGGAAATCACGCGATATGTCGTCTAGCACATAGGTTATTCCCTCTGTCCCGAGACGCTGCCGGGCAAGTGCAATCATTTCTGGCGCGAGGTCTACCAGGGTAAAATGGGCGTCGCTCAAACGTTCCCGCAGGAGAGTCGAGAAGAGTCCGGTTCCAGCACCGAGATCGAGGATTCTGGCGGCCTTGCTGACCCGCCTGGCGATTAGCTCGACCGCCGTGCCGTAAAAGTCCTCGTAACAAGGGACGAGCTGCCGACGCGCATGATCGTAGACATCGGCATCCCGATTAAATATGTCCTCTGCGGCCATAAGGTTTCCCGTCGACTAGCTGATTGAAATGCCTGCCAGCTGGGACAGCTTCCGGCACCTATGCGGACTGCGCATGCTTTCCATCGGAGGGCAAAATGAACCGCGCACAATTTTCTACGGGAAGAGCGAAAATTTGAAAGCGGTACCATCGGTCCTTCTTCTGGACCGTTGGTATAACTCCATCATGAACGCGCCTCGCGAACGCCAGGGAACTTCGCCGTCCGCGCCGTGCCGTTCGTGCCGTGCTGGTGCGCGCGCACCAGCGCAACCGCGCTCCTTGAATTGCTCTATTTGGGCGGCGGCGCGGGTGCGGCGGACGGGGCCGGCGGCGTGGGTGCGGCGGGCTTGGCGGCGTCCGGTTTTGCCGCTTCGAGGCGCTTGCGCTCCTCTTCGGCGCGCTTTTGCAATTCCTCCTGCAATTTTTTCTGCTGCTCCTCGAGGACTTTTGGATCGATGGCCGGTCCATCGAAGGCTTTGCCGAAACCCGCGACCGGGATCGCGAAGGTAATTTCATTGTTGACTTGGTTCTTAACTGCGACACTCAAAATCGAACCCTTCTTAATCTGATCGATCGTCGCGCCCTTGACCTTGGCTTCGGCAAAACATCCGTTCGGGAAGCAAATTTCGAAGCTTCCCTCAAGCGTCGCGCCCTTGTCGATGGCAAAACGGAAGCCAGGCCGCAACATGAGGCCGACTGGCACCAGCAGGCGGACGATGCGCGTATCGTCGCCCTTGATGTCGTAGATGGCCAGCGCCAACACCGGCGCCTCCCCGGCCTTGGCACTGAAATCACGGGTCGTGTAACAAATCTCCTTGTTGGCCGCTGGATCCTTGCCGCAGACCTTGGTCCAGTCGTTTTGCGTCGGAACCAGATCGATCTTGACCGGGCCTTGCGGCGGCTGCTGCTGCGCCGGCGCGGCTTGATCCTGAGCGGGCGGGACGGGGGCGGGCTGCGCCTGGGCGGGCGCCGCGGGAGCGGGGTGCGCGGGCTTCTTCGCCTGCGCGAAAGCGCCGGTCCCCGCAAACAGAAGAAGGCTAGCCAAACCGGCCGCGCCGAGGCGTTTCAACGAGAACGGCATCAAATTTCCTTTCCAATGATAGGCCTTTCACACCAGCCTTCGCTCAAGCCACATGGCGACGGTAATCGATGCGGCAATGAAACCACGCTCGCGGACCCGCCGGGCGCGAGGACCGCCGTCTAGACCGGAGCAAGACTCCAAACCGCCTGCACATCGGTTTTATCGCTTCGGTAAGCACTATACGGCTGACTTGCAAGACCCGGAGCGGGTTTCAATTGGCCGAAATCAACGGAGTGAGGTTTCCGGCCAAAACTTGGAGCAAAGCCTCGGCGGCCAGGCCGTGAAATAAGTGGATGGATCTGAAGGGCGAGCCTTGGGGGCAACCCGCAAGAGACAACCCCAGTTGTCACGGCAGCCGGTTGACTTCAAACATGAAGGGGGATTCTGGTTTGCCTCGAACCTGTTTGCCGAGACACTGACGGCGACAGGCCAGGCTACTCCATCTTTCGGGCAGGGGGCCCCGCCCCGCTCCGCCATTGGCGCGACCGCCCCTCGGCCTAATACGATGGTTTGGTCCGGGGCCTTCGAGTAAGGGGACCTTCGAATAAGAGAGCGCCTCGGGCAAGGATTGCCCCCGCTCTCCAAGGCCGCCCTGGTTTTCCGGCTAGTCCCTCTGGCGGCACCTCTCCCGGCCGTTTCGAATTCCGTAAGTCAAAGTGGCGCGGCCACTTGCGCGGCCGCGCGCTTAAAGATTCAAGACACCCAAATTTTCACTAGGACAAGCTGGACAAGAATGGTGGCAATGAGTAAGCCGTTGACTATGGCCACAGTGTGATCGTTCATGGTCCTCTCCCGGTCGGGTACTAATTTTGGCGCCGCGATTTCGCGGTCGCAATGGTTACGTCGAGCTTTTTGCCGGAAAAGTCAAGACTGCTCCGGCAAAAACAGCGTTAAGCCTTGCCGGGACGGACCGCCGCTCCTGCCGATTTGGCCGCGGCGGCGCGTGCCCAGCGTCACGAAAGCAACGACGCGGCGATACCCATAAATCATTTTTCAAGCTAAGGGAAGCATTATTCAAGACCACGCTCGCGCCGCCGTTGGGCGGAATTCGGATCGATCCGCTAACTTGCGCCAATGACATCTCGTTTGCCTCGGGTTCCCGCGCTAGCTTTCGCCGTTATTGCGTTGGTTCTTCGCGCCGCTTGTTGGCCCACCCATGCGGCGGAAGCAGCAAAGCCGGCCGGGGCGCCAGCCATCGCCATGCACGGCGGCCCTGCCTTAGACGGCCCCTTCGATCATCTGCCCTATGCCGATCCCGCAGCAATGAAACGCGGCCGTCTGACCATCGGATTTCTCGGCACCTTCGATAGTCTCAATCCGTTCAACCTGAAGGCCGGATCGACCGCGCAGGGGTTGAACGCCAATGTCTTCGAGACCTTGATGGCGCGCTCTCTCGACGAACCTTTCACGCTTTACGGATTGATCGCGCAAACCATCGAGACGAACGCCGATCGCAGTTTTGCAACCTTCAGGCTCGATCCGCGCGCGCATTTCTCAGACGGCGCGCCAATTACTTCGGCCGACGTCTTGTTCACCTTCGACCTCCTGAAATCCAAGGGGCGGCCGCAACAGCGCGCGGCCTATTCTCTCGTCAAATCGGTCGAAACGCCGGACGCGCTGACCATCCGCTACGATCTTTCCGGCATCGGCGACCGGGAAATGCCCCTGACGTTGGCACTCATGCCGGTGTTGCCGCGCTACAAGACCGATCCCGCGAAATTCGACGACGCTAGTCTCGCAATCCCAACCGGCTCCGGACCCTACCTCGTCGCCGATGTCAAGCCAGGTCAACGCATCGTTCTGCGCCGCGACCAAGATTACTGGGGCAAGGATCTGCCGGTCCGCCGCGGCCTATTCAATTTCGATGAGATCGACATCGAATATTTCCGCGACGCCAACAGCCTATTCGAAGCTTTCGCGGCCGGGCTGCTCGATTTTCGCGAGGAGACCAATCCGGCCCGCTGGACGAATGCTTACGATTTCCCCGCCATCCGCGATCGCAGGGCCGTCCGGCAAGCCTTGCCTGCCGGAGGGCCAAAGGGAATGGAGGGTTTTGTCTTCAATCTGCGCCGGCCGCTCTTTGTCGACAACAGGGTTCGCGAGGCGCTCGGGCTTGTTTTCGATTTCGAATGGGTCAATGCCAATCTTTACGCCGGGCTCTACAAACGAACGAAAAGTTTCTTCGACGATTCCGAGCTTGCCTCGACCGGGCGCGCGGCGAGCGCCGCCGAGCTTGCCCTGCTCGCGCCGTTTCCAGGCGTGGTTCGCGCCGATATTCTGGAAGGCAGCTGGCGGCCGGCCGCGACCGATGGTTTGGGCGCGGACAGGACGCAGCCCAAGCGCGCTCTCGCGCTTTTGCAAGCGGCGGGCTACGAACTCGAAGGCGGCCGCCTGACCAAGGGGGGCGAAGCTTTGTCCTTCGAGATCATGGTAAAGGAACGAAATCAGGAGCGCCTCGCCCTCAATTACGCGGATTCGCTTGGCCGGATCGGAGTGACGGCGAAGGTCCGGCTCGTCGACGAAGTCCAATATCAGAGGCGGCGGCAGAAATTCGATTTCGACATGATGATCGGAAACTGGCTCGCCTCCGCCTCGCCGGGCAACGAGCAGCGCTCGCGCTGGGGCTCGGCAAGCGCGGATCAGGAAGCCTCGTTCAATCTCGCCGGGGTCGAATCGCCGGCCGCTGATGCCATGATCAACGCCCTGCTCGTCGCCAAGACGGACGAAGAGTTTGTCGCCGCCGTGCGCGCCTATGACCGCGTCCTCCTCTCCGGCTTTTATATCGTGCCGCTGTTTCATGCGCAGGACCAATGGATCGCGGCGTCCTCCAAGCTTGCGAGGCCGCGTAACCTTCCGCGCTACGGTCCGGCCTCGGGCGGCGCCACCCTCGACACATGGTGGAGAAAAGAGCCCTGAACGCATTTGCCGCAATGGCACGCTACCTGCCCGCGCGGCCTAAACGAGGAAAACGCGATGCTGATTATTTCTATCCTGGCGATCCTTGTGCTGCTCTTTCTCCTGACTGGCGTGCGGATCGCCAATCAATATGAGCGGGCGGTGATCTTCCGGCTCGGCAAATATGCCCGCACCTCGGGGCCGGGTCTTTATCTGCTCATTCCCTTCATCGAGTGGCAATGGACGATCGACATGCGCACGATGACGACCGCCGTCGAGCAGCAGGAGGCGATCACCAAGGACAATGTGCCGATCAAGATCAACGCGGTGATCTGGCGCAAGACGATCGATCCCAAACGGGCCGTCATCGAGGTTGTCAATGTCGGCGATTCGGTTGTCCAGGTCGCGCAAACGGCGCTGCGCAATGTCATCGGCCAGCATACGCTCGACGACGTGCTGAAGGAGCAGGAGGCGATATCGAGGGCACTGCAGAACTCGATCGACGAGGTGACGGAGCCCTGGGGCGTCAAGGTCGAGCGGGTCCAGATGAAGAATGTCGAGATCCCCGAATCCATGCAGCGCGCGATGGCGCAAGAGGCCGAGGCGCTGCGGGAAAAGCGCGCCCGCCAGATCAAGGCGCAGGCGGAAGTCGAAGCCGCGGCGCTGCTGCGCCAGGCGGCGGAAATCATCATGCAAAGCCCGGCCGGGCTCGAATTGCGCCGGATGCAAATGATGACCGAGGTCGGCGCCGAGCAAAACACCATGATGATCGTCATGATGCCGAGCGAATTCGTCGACATGGCGCGGGGCATTGCGCGACGGGCAGGGGGCGGCGCGGCGGGGGAAAGTTAGGGAAGCGGGTTGGCTGCTGCCGCAGCCAACCCGTATCGCTTCGCCCCCATCGGCTTATACCAAATCTCGTGGATGCCGACTCACAGTGAGGGACGTCATTACGAGGAGCGAAGCGACGAAGCAATCCAGATGCGCCGGAAGGGGACTGGATTGCTTCGCTTCGCTCGCAATGACGACCTTCGGCATAGGTTTCGTCAGAAAGACCTGGTATTATTAGCACCTCCAAGGCCGCGTCGCGGTTCATGGCCTAATGCCGGCCCTAAATGGGCTAGTCCCCACCGCGACCGTGGCCACCACCGTTTTGCTGGGCTTGGCGATCACCGAGACATTGTTGGAGCCCGCGTTCGTTACGTAGGCGTAAATATTATCCCTGGTGAAGGCTACCCCAATGGGGAGGCTCCCCACCGTGACCGTGGCTATCACCGTGTTGGTGGATATTTTAATCACCGAGACAGTGTTAGAGAACGCATTCGTCACATAGGCGTGTTTCCCGCCCGGGGTGACGGCGATCCCAATGAGCCTAAGCCCCACCGTGACCGTGGCCACCACCGTGTTGCGGGCCGTGGCGATCACCGAGACATTGTTGGAGCCCGCGTTCGCCACGTAGGCGTGTTGCCCGTCTAGGGTGACGGCACCCCCTTGGGCGTAAGCCCCACCGTGACCGTGGCCACCACTTTGTTGGTGGCCGTGGCGATCACCGAGCGATTGCTGGAGCCAGAATTCGTGACATAGACGTGTGTCCCATCCGGAGTGACGGCTACCCCAAAGGGGTTAGCCCCCCACCCCGACCGTGGCCGCCACGGTACTGGTGGATGTATCAATCACCGAGACAGTGCCGTCGCTGCTATTCGTCACATAGCGTGTTTCCCGTCCGGCGCGACGGCGACCCCTTTGGGCTTAAGCCCCACCGGGACCGTGGCCACCACCGTTTTGCTGGCCATGTCGAGCACCGAGACCGTGATGGAGCTAGTATTGGTCACATAGGCGAAGACGGGCGGCGGCGACGGACCAATGGCTACCGCTGTGGGGTTATTCCCCACGGTGATCGTGGCCACCACTGTGTTGCTGGCCGTAGCGATCACCGAGACAGTGCTGGAACCAGAATTCGTTACATAGGCGTGTGTCCCATCCGGGATAATAGCTACCCCAAAAGGGTTATTCCCCACCGGGACCGTGGCCACAACCGTGTTGCTGGCCGTGTCGATCACCGAGACAGGGTTGAAGCCATTTCCACCCGGTGGGCATCTCGAAAAATACCC
>QHBR01000081.1 GCA_003244015.1 Hyphomicrobiales bacterium
GGGTATTTTTCGAGATGCCCCCTAATGTCACTTCCCCTTGACCGTCTTAAGGGTAATCGTGCCGGCGAACAGGCGGCGGCGACCCGGTCGATAAGATCGAAAGGATAGATTCCTTCTCCACCCCCTCAAGCCGTTTAGTCTGTCTGCAACTGTTACTGTCCTGCAGTGTTGGTCGCCCAAACTGGGACATTGGGCTCATAGATGACCACGTTGCCATCGTCCTGCGCGACTAAAATAGAGTTCGGTTTGCCATTGGTGCCCGACGCCCAGATAGGTTGGGAAGGGCCGTATATCACCAAGTTTCCATCTGACTGCATTATCGCTTTAGAAACTGCCTGGCCGTTGGTGTGGGATGCCCAGATCGCCCTATGTTGTTGACCAAGGTCATAGAGGACGAGATTACCATCCGTCTGAAGTATAAACTGATACCTTCCAGACTGGGACAGAAGGTAGTCATTTTGTATAAGAAGCCCATTCGGCCCAAGTATTGTACCTTTGTCTGCCATGCCAACCTCCTCTTGCAGATTTGATCATCACGGTCTGTGTTTTTCATGACGGCACTGTATTCTACGAGTGAGCTTTCATGCCCAAGTTCAGGGTCAAAGCTGCCGGACACGTCCACCCGTCCAGACTTGAGTTGCCAACCGCTGGATTCCTCCCGAAAGACGTTTTGTCCGGGATTCCCCAGATGACTCTTGGACCGGCGTGAATTATAGCGATTTTATGGATTGCTCGGAAGCCCAAATTCGAGGGACGGCCGACTAGCATTCAGCACATCCCGAATGGCGTTCGAGGGTCTGATCTGCCCGTTTCCCCTGGCATTCGAACGCACTCCTCCCAACGGCCGTGGGGGATCATGCGCCGTCACCTTTTCGTCACCGACCATTGGGTGACGGGCAGGGCCGGACGCCAGGCTTGAAAGGATCCAAGAGTTTTTCCGCGCGAAATTTCGATACGCAGAAGCTCACCGCCCTGCGCCTTGAACCGGCGGATGAGCTCCGCCTCGGCCTCTAGCGTCACCGCATTGACAACAAGCCTGCCGCCGGGGGCCAGGGCCGCATAGGCTACGTCTAGGAGGCTTGCGTCGCTTGCCCCGCCGCCGACGAAAATCGCCTGCGGTCGCGCCAGATTCGCAAAAGCCTCCGGCGCCCTGCCGGTTATAATCTCGATATGCGGCACGCCGAGGTTTTCGGCATTGCGCCTGATTACGGTCGCGCGATCTTCCCGCGCCTCGATGGCTATCGCGCGATTGGCGGGGTCGCTGAGCAGCCATTCGATCGCGATCGACCCGGACCCGGCGCCGACATCCCACAAAAGCTCGCCGCGCCTTGGCGCAAGCGATGAGAGCGTTACGGCGCGAACCTCCCGCTTGGTGAGCTGGCCGTCCGTTTCGAACCAGGAATCGGCAAGACCATTTGCGACTGGAAGAATGCGCGATTGCACCGTCGCGGCAATTTCGAGCGCGACGATGTTCAAGGGATCGATTCCCTCCATGCGGAAGTCCTCGGCCGTGCTGGTACGCGTGCGCTCCCTTTGGCCCCCCATCGCCTCCATCACGACGATCCGCGATCGGCCGAGGCCTCTCTGGCAAAGGAGTTTTGCAAGACGCGGCGGCGTCGTCTCGTCCCATGACAGGCAAAGGATTTTCGCGAGCGGTTGCAGCGCCGGAATAATCCGCTCGAACTCGCGTCCATGCAGCGACATGAGGCAACAGTCTTGCAGGCTCCAATTCAGCCTTGCCGCCGCGAGGCTGAAAGCCGAAGGCGCCGGAAAACACTGCATCTCTTGCGGCCCAACATGGGCGCCGAGCAAGGTTCCAGCGCCATAAAAGAAAGGATCGCCCGAGGCGAGGACGCAGACGGGCGAACCTCGCCGGGCGAGAATTTGTGGGATCGCATCTGCGAGCGGCGAAGGCCAAGACATGGTCTCGGCCGAAAGCGGGCCTGCAAGTGCGAGATGGCGGACGCCGCCCACGACCAAATGGGCTTGCGCAATCAGTGTCCGCGCGGCAGGAGAAATGGCCTCTATACCGTCCTCGCCGATACCAATGAGCGACAGCCATTTTTCGCGAGGAGGCAAGGTCATGGCGGAGCGAGCAAATGTTCGGGAGAGAAGTGATGCGGGTTCTGGTGCTCGGCGGGACATTCGAGGCGAGCAAGCTCGCCGACCTCCTTGCGGGGCAAAGCGGCATTTCGTCCATTTTGTCGTTCGCCGGCCACACCAAGGCGCTTCGCCTGCCAAAGATTCCCTATCGGATCGGCGGCTTTGGCGGCGTGGACGGCCTTAACGCCTATCTCGAAGCCGAGCGCATCGATGTGCTCGTCGATGCCACGCATCCTTTCGCGAAACAAATGTCTCGCCATGCGGCGATCGCGGCGGCGCGGGCGAAAATTCCGCTCGTGGTTTTGTCGCGCCCGGCGTGGGTTGCGCAGCCAGGCGATCATTGGATTGATGCCGCCGACATGGCCGCCGCCGCCGCCGCGCTCGGGCATGAACGAAAGCGCGTTTTTCTGACGATCGGCCGCCTGCAAATCGGAGCCTTCGCGGCGGCGCCGCAGCATTTCTATCTTATTCGCACGATTGAGCCGCTCGCGCTTCCGCCAAACCTGCCGCGCCATCGCGTGATCCATGGACGCGGCCCCTTCGCCTTCGAAGCGGAGGACAAGCTTTTGCGCGAGGAATCGATCGATGTGGTCGTTAGCAAGAACAGCGGCGGCGAGGCGGCGTTCGCCAAAGTCCGCGCGGCCCGCCATCTGGGGTTGCCGGTTGTCATGGTCGCACGGCCGCAGCAAGCCTCGGGACCGGTCTTGCACGATCCGGCGGAAGCCATGGCCTTGCTGCTCCATCATTGCTCAACCATGACGCCACGCGGGGTATAGACGAACGGCGTGCCGCTGCGGCGTCGAACGATCCGGGTTTCGCTGGAGCCGACGATGATCAGCGTGCTCATATCGGCGAGACCAGGGTTGGCACCGGCCAGCGTCTCTATATAAAGATGTTCATCCGCGCGTCCGACCGCGCGGGCAAAAACAACGGGCGTCGAAGCGCTCTTGAGACTGCGCAGCAGCGCGAAAGCGTCATGGATGCGGCCCGGCCGAGCAGTCGAGGCAGGATTATAGAGTGCGATCACGAAATCCGCGTTTGCCGCCGCCGCGAGTCGCTTTTCCACCAAGGGCCAGGGCTTACGATTGTCGGACAAGGAAATCGCGCAGAAATCATGTCCCAAGGGCGCACCAATCCGCGCCGCCGCCGCCTGCAACGCCGGGATTCCGGGGCTAACCGCGATGTCGATGTCGCGCCAGCCAGGTTCGCCCTCTTCGATTGCCTCGAAAACGGCCGCCGCCATCGCGAATACGCCCGGATCGCCGCCGGAGACGAGGGCGACATGGCGTCCATCCTCAACCAGGCGCAACGCATGGCGCGCGCGCTCCATTTCGACCCTATTGCCGGATTGATGCCGCGTCTGCCCTTGTTTGGGAGGAAGCCGTTCAAGATAGGGCGCGTAGCCGACAAGATCGGTTGCATTCGCGATGAGGTGCGAGGCTTCGGGCGTGATCCATGCGTCGCCGCCCGGGCCAAGGCCGACAATCCGCAATCTCCCCGGCGCGCTCATGGGCGCCTGCCTTGGCCGGGAATGAGAATGGAGGAAAAATAGGGTGCATGATCGCCGGTCTTGACGGCAAGCGGAACGATAGTTTCGGTTTCGCTGGTGCCATGTTCGACATAGATTGCGCTCGAGAGGCGTCCTGCCTCGGCGATCGCCGCGCGGATTTTTGCCAGATTGGCGCCGATCTTGATGATGACCACCGCATCGGCTGCACCGAGATGACGAACCAACGCCGCGTGCCCGAGCGTGCCCGGTAGAACGCTCAAGACATCGTCGCCCCAGGCCATCGGCGCCTTTGCCGCGCTCCAGCACCCCGACATGCCGGTGATACCTGGAACGATCTCGACGCTGAAACGATCTTTCAACCGGACATAAAGATGCATGAAGGACCCATAGAAAAGCGGGTCGCCCTCACAGACGAGAGCGACATCGCGGCCCGACAGAAGATGCGTCGCGATGGCACCCTCCGCCTTTGTGTAGAAGCCACGCAGTTCTTCGACATAGGCGGGATCGCAAAAATGGGTTTCCGTCGTCAACGGATAGAGCAACCGCAATTGGAGGCATGTATCGGTGACCCAGCGATCGAGGATGGCGCGGGCCCATCCGCGCGCGCCTTTCTTGGCGAAATAGGCGACGACTGGAACGGCGGCGATGATTTTCGTGGCCTTGATCGTCACAAGGTCGGGATCGCCGGGGCCGAGGCCGACGCCGAAGAGGCGGCCGTCGATAGAGGAAATTCCGCTCATTCGGCGTCGCTCGCGATCGCATTCAAGGCGGCGGCGGCCATCGCGCTGCCCCCCTTGCGTCCCTTAAGGGTAATGAAAGGCATGCGGGCATCGGCAATCAGCGCCTCTTTCGATTCCGCCGCGCCGACGAAGCCGACCGGCATTCCGACGATGCAGGCAGGCCGCGCGGAAGTGCCGTCGAGCATATCGAGCAGGTGAAACAAGGCGGTCGGCGCGTTGCCAATGGCGGCGATCGCGCCATCGAGCCGGTCGCGCCAGAGTTCGAGCGCGGCGGCGCTGCGCGTGGTGCCGAGTCTTTGTGCGAGCGATGCGACGGCTGGGTCGTCGAGCTTGCAGAACACCTCGTTCGCGCATGGCAGACGTG
Organism: Hyphomicrobiales bacterium; assembly: GCA_003244015.1. Lineage (GTDB taxonomy): Bacteria > Pseudomonadota > Alphaproteobacteria > Rhizobiales > Beijerinckiaceae > Methylocapsa. The sequence continues at coordinate 4,718 of QHBR01000081.1, forward strand.
CCGCGATAATACCTCGCGCCAGCATTTTGGAATCGCACAGGATAGGCGCTCCTTGCCGAAGCGCGCGCCGCGCTTGCGCCACGGCCCCATCCGAAAACACGAGATCGGCGGCGATCTCCACCATTCCGCAGGCGTGAATCATGCGCACCGCGACATGTTCCTCATCACGAGAAAAGCGGGCGAGATCGGCCTCGGCGCGGATCGCCGCGAAGGAGCGGCGGTAGATTTCCGCGCCGTCGCGCACATAGTTGAAGCGGCTCGATGCTTCGCTCATTGCCTCTCCAGCTCGCTCCGCCGCCTGGCGTTCCGCGCCATCGTTTCCAGTATTTCGCGCACCGCTGCCAGATCGAGGCGCTTCGCATCGTTTATGCCTGCATCAATTGCGGCCCCATCCACGACAAGATCGTAGCGTCCCGCATGAGCGATGAGGGTGAAGGGCGTCGCCGCTTGCCGCGCGCAGATCTTGGCGCAGCCAGAGACATGCAGCGCGACGCCGGTCATGCAGAGGCTTCGTGCGAAAAACATCAAGGCCAGGGCATCGGAACGGGTATCGGTGGTGCCACGCTCGCACGCGGATGCGCCGCCGCACGCCGCTATCGCCAAGCGCGCATCCCCGCGATCGACGATGAATCGATGCGCGGCAAAATACGCGCGGATGGCATCGGCTTTCTCCGCATGCACAAAGGGCACGATCAACGCCCGCCACGGCGTGAGCCTGATCTCGCCAGTGCCGAAAATTTCGGCGGCCCACGCCGCCGCGTCAAGCATATTTGCGTCAAGACGCCCGAAAGCCGCGCCAACCCCGAAGCAGTATCTTTCGTTGAAGCGCAGCAATCCAACCGGACAAGGCTCCTCGATGGCGCCGCTCTTTCGGGGTGGACCGGGGCGCAGTCCGGCAAGCCCGGCAATCGCGCCGGCACCGCAACTCTCGATAAGACCGCGCATCCGGCGCGGCGGTTCCGCCATTTGCGAACCGAGTTGCAGAAATGCCCGGGCGAGACGCGAGGCAATATTGGGGATATCGTCTGCGCCGCAGAGTCCCAGAAATATTGCCTCGTTGGCGTGGCCTCCGATCCCGATCGCGAAAGACTGTTTGCCTCCGGTCCAATCGAACCGAACGTCGCTGGGGACAAGGCCAAGCGAAAGGCCGCTTCCGGCGTCGATCAGAAAGCCGAACTTTCCCGGCAATGCGTGTAAATCCTTGTTGGCCGCGAGCGCGGCTTCAAGCGCCTTGCCAGCGTTGGACACACCATCTCGCCCATCGAGACCTGCGAACGGGCTCACCAGAACGTTGCGAACGGCTTCGGCCGCCGCATTCTCGTCGAGGAGCCCAAGGCCATCGAGCGTTTCGATCAGCAGGGGCAAGCTCTCGCCGCGTACCCCACGCATTTGCAGATTGCCGCGAGCGGAAAGATCGAAAAGCCCATTGCCGTGGGCGCGTCCGGCTTGCGCGAGCCCGCGCATGGTGGCCGCCGGGACAACGCCGCCGCTCATCCTCAGCCGCACGAGAAGCCCGTCCTTGGCTTGCATCGGCCGCCGCGCGCCGGGACACCAGCCTTTGCGCAATATGGTCTCGCGGGTCATCCGGGCGCCTCCCGCATCGAGGCGAGGCAGGCGTGGGTCGAATTGCGCCGGTTCTGCCAAAAACCCCGGGCGAGCGCATCTTCGAAGCGCTTGGCGATAGCGCGTGCGGCGTTCGGATTGGCGTCGATGAGAAAATCCCGCACTGAAGGCGTGCCAAGGGTCGCCTCGAACAGAAACTCGAACTGCTGGCTCGATACCGCATCGCTCAACACCGCGAGAGCATAGAGACGGTCGATCGTCCCGGCAATTTCGGCGGCGCCGCGATGGCCGTGACGCATCTGCCCGGCGATCCAGCGCGGATTGCTCGCGCGCGCCCGCACGACCCGGACGACTTCTTGCGCCAACGTGCGCACTTTGATGGCGCCGGGGCGCGCCGTCTCGACATGATAGACGGGCGCATGGTTGCCGAGCATTTGCGCGGCGGCGGCAAAGCCCCCCTCATGATCGACAGCGTCGCTGGCGTCGAGAATGTCTTGCTCGTCCTGATCCTGCACATGAATGAAGGCGTTGGCGGCCGCGACACATTCGGTGAAGGCGGTTGTCGCAACACCTTCTGCTTGCGCGCCGCAATAGGCATGTGAAGCCGTTGCGAGATAGCGCGCGGCAAGCTCGTGCCGCGTGAGGGATGAGTCCTCATCAATCCCCCGCGTGAGCCCGATACCATAGGCGCCGGGCGCCGCGCCAAAAACCCGCAAGGGAATCTTGGGCGTGAGCCTGCATGCCGCCGCGAGGGTGTTCACATCATCTTCTTCGTCGAGTTGGCTCAACGCCCGTACCGCCTGATCGAACAAGGCGATCTGGGCCGGAAAGACATCGCGGAACAGCCCGGAGATCCGCAAGGCGACATCGACCCGCGGATGCGTCAGACGCGCGGGCGGAACGATCTTGAAGCCCGCAACTCGCGAGGATGCGTTGTCCCAAAGCGGTGCGACGCCAATGAGCGCGAAAGCCTGGGCGAGATCGTCGCCACCGGTGCGCATGGTGGCGCTCGCCCAAAGATCGATGACAATGCTCTTCGGCCAGTCGCCGTGATCCTGGACATGGCGGTTCAATACCTCCTTGGCCGCGCGTTGACCTATCTCCCAAGCGGTGCGCGTCGGCACCGCGCGCGGATCGATCCCGTAAAGATTACGCCCCGTCGGGAGCACGTCGAGACGTCCGCGCGACGGCGCGCCGCCTGGCCCCGGCGCGACAAAGCGGCCATCGAGCGCTGCAAGGAGCGAAGCGCGTTCCGCTTCCCCGCAGCGATCGATCAGTTCGCTGATGCGCGCAAACGCATCATCGCCAGCGCCCGTTTCCTCGCGCTCTTGCTGGAGGGTTTGGGTGAGCGCGGCGACGGTCGCGTCCCGCAAGCCGGCCTCCGGCGATTGCCCGAAAACATGCAGGCCGTCGCCGATCCGCATGTCCTTCAGGTCGCAAAGCCAGGAATCGAGGTGGCGCAGGGCAACGCCGGGACCGGCGCCGTCCTTCAGCCCGCTATCTTGAAATAATCCTGTCTCTTTCGCCCGCGCGAGGATTGTTTGCGCCAATAGCCTCGCGCGCTTGGGGTCGAGCGGCTCGGCAATCGCATACTCATCGAACAGGGCCTCGATTTCAAGCGCCGCGCCATGGCTTCCGGCGAGCGTCAGCGGCGGCGTCAAATGGCCGATGGTGAGCGCGCAAATGCGCCGTTTGGCCTGCGCCGCCTCGCCCGGATTATTGACGATAAAAGGATAAATGACGGGCAGCGCTCCGAGCACCGCCTCGGGCGCGCAATCGTCACTGAGCGCCGCTGTCTTGCCGGGCAGCCATTCAAGCGTGCCATGGGTGCCGCAATGAATCATCGCATCGATCTTCTCATGCTGGCGGAGCCAGACATAGAAGGCGACGTAGGAATGGCATGGCGGCAACCCCGTATTGTGATAGTCCGTCTTGCGTTTTGCGGCAATGCCGCGATCAGGCTGCAATGCGACGATCAAATTTTTCGCGCGTACCACTGGAAACGTGAATGCGTCATCGTCCGTATCCTCTTCCGGACTGCCCCATTGCGCCCGCATCAATTCCACGAATGCCGGGGGCATGGCATCAAGGGCCAAGAGATAATCGGCGATTGTAAGGCGTTCCGTTGAAACCCCCTCTTCAAGGTGGCGCATCAATTCGTCCGAGCGTGGGAGCGGCCCGATGCCGTATCCGGCCTCGCGAAGGAAACTGGCAATCGAGGCGACGCTTTTCGCCGTGTCGAGGCCGACGGCATAGCCGCCGCGGCCTTTTCTGCCTGGATAATCCGAAAGGACGCAGGCGATTTTGCGCGTGGCGCGGGGAGTCTTGCGCAAGCTGACCCAAGCGGTGGCAAGGTCCGCGACAAAAAGCACACGCGAGGGTAGAGGCGCGTGAATGCGCGGAGTAAATTCAATGTCCGCGCGATGTCCGGCTTCCGCCTTGCAGGCAATCGCGCGGGTAATCAACCGCCCGTCCATTTCCGGGAGGACGACATTCATAGCGAGATCGGCGGCGCCTAGGCCGCGCGGATTTTCCCGCCATTGCGCCTCCGTGGCGCCGGCGAAAATCGCCTGCAACATCGGCGCGCCGGCATCATCGAGAACGCCTCCTTCGGTATCGAGGCGGGCCGAGAAGCCGGTTGTATTGATGATCACATCGGGTTTTTCGCGGGCGAGCTCGGGGCGAACGAAGGCGATGGCGTCGGCGTCCTTCAGACTCGTCACGAAGATCGCGGTCACGCCGAGCCCGCGCGCGGCTAGCGCATCCGCGAGCGCACCAACCGGCGCAGTGTCCCCCGCGAGCATGAAGGAACGGTAGAAGACGATAAGCGCGTGGCCCTTAGCGCCATCGAGCCTGCGGCAGGCCGATTCGAAACGGCCCGCCGCCGGAATCGTGACGGGGCCTGCCGGATCCCGCCACGCGAGCTGTGCGCCCGCGCGGCTCTCGATGAAATCGAGAAGCGCCGCGATGTGTTCTGTCCCGCCATGCTGGAACGCGGCATGGATATGGCGCAGATCGGCGCCGGACACTGTCGAGGCGGCATCGAGCCGTGGATCTTCCATCGCGTCGCCCGGCACGATGGCAAGCGCGAAATTTCGGCTCCGCGCCGCGCGGAAAAATTCCTCGACGCCATACCGCCAATAGTCGAGACCGCCGAGGAGACGGATCAGGACGAAGCGCGCTTGGCTCGCGGCCTTCTCGACATAAAGATCGACCGAATAGGGATGTTTGAGCATGCCGAGATTGGCGAGCCGGAGGCTCATGGCGTTCGCCTTGCGCCGCTCCGCGGCCGCCGCGACGAGGCCGAGATCGCTGTCGGAAAAGGAGAGAAACAAGATGCCGGCCGGGGTTTGGCCGAGATCGACGGCGGCCTCGGCTTCGTCGAGCGATCGCTGTTCCGTGCGCAGAAGATGCATGGCTCAGGACCCCGCGCGCGCGAGAAGTTTTGCGATCGACACTGTGTCGAGACCCCTTTCGCCGATGATCACGAGACCGCCGCGCCGCGGTTCGCCAGGGCGCCACGGGCGGTCGAAACTCTTTTGCAAGCGATTGCCGACGCCTTGGATGAGAAGCCGCACCGGCTTGCCGCGCACCTCGACAAAACCCTTGATCCGCAACACATCGTGGCGGGTGGCGATTTCGGTCAGTTGGCGCAGCAAGGCGTCGGGATCGCCGATTGCTCCGGTCTCAATGACGGCGCTTGCGAAATCGTCGTGACCGTGCGCGATCCCCCCGTCATGGCGCGAGGGACGCGCGGCAAGGTCACCTTCGGCCGCCGCGTCGAGGCCGAGCAGGATCGCGGGGTCGATTTTGCCCTCACGGGCGGGCACGATTTTTACCGCGCGAGGGACGCGTGCCGCGATTTCCGCCTTGATGCGGCGCTGCTCGTCCAAATCGATGAGATCGGCCTTGTTGAGGACGATGAGATCGGCGCACAGCAATTGATCCTCGAACACCTCTTCGAGCGGATTATCGTGGGCGATGGAAGGATCGGCTTGTCGCTGGCACGCCAATCTAGCCGGATCGTCGGCGAAGCGCCCGTCCGCCACCGCCATGCCATCGACAACCGCGATCACGCCATCGACGGTCAAGCGCGCGCGAATGGCGGGCCAATCGAAGGCCTTCACCAAGGGCTTTGGCAAGGCGAGGCCGGAGGTTTCGATGACGATGTGGTCAGGGAGAGGATCGAGCGCGAGAAGTTTCTCGATCGCGGGCAAAAAATCGTCGGCGACGGTGCAGCAGATACAGCCATTCGCAAGCTCGATGATATTTCCGGCGCCGCAGGCGAGATCGCCGCAGCCGTTTAAAATTTCCGCATCGACGCCGATATCGCCGAATTCGTTGATGACGAGGGCGAGGCGGCGGCCCTTCGCGCTTGCCAGAAGATGGCGGATGAGGGTCGTCTTCCCCGCGCCAAGAAAGCCAGTGACGATCGTTGCCGGAATTTTGGCCGGGATTTTGGAAAGGCGGTTCATGCGCGGCACCCGGTCCTTTGGCGCGTCGGCGGGTGCTTGATTGGAGCGCCGGTCGAACCCAGGCTCCTTCGCAGGGGCGGCAAGCACCCCGGCATCGATAGAGGCCGGAGCACCCCGCCGGCCCTTGCTCGATCGAACGGCAGGTTTCCTGGCTCGCGGATCATCGCCTCGCGCCGCCTTCCCAGGACCCGGCTCGCCGGATCCCAGTGGCGTACCGGCGCAGGGCTACCCGCTGAGAGTTGCGGGGGCAGCTGTGGCTTCAGGCGCTGGCTCGGAAAAAGCCGGCGCCACACCACATTCCCTGTTACCCTTCGAAGCGAGGGACCGTTACGGGTATCACCCTAGACCGAACGGCGGGCGTGTCAATCGGCGGCGAATTGAACGCAGGCTCCGCAAAGTCATAGATTCTGGTGCTCAAAGGCAATCAAATGGTTCGATTTCAACCAGGTAATATTATATTATGGTAAATTTGGCGGGGTGATCGTATCGACGGAAACGGTAATAACATTCGGCTCGGTTTTGTGGATCATTTCGACGGGCCGGATCACCGTGCAGTGATAGTAAGCAAGCGGCTCTCCTCGAATTTGCAGAGCCATAAACCGGCTAATAGAGCGTAGCATGAATTTTAAAATCGAAAATATAACGCCCCTTCCAGCCGTGACCAATAAACGGTTCGATCTCCATCCTCAGTATGGATTGGCTTGCCTCGTCAGCGACGTCAAATCCCAGACACTTTATCTGAATGGCAGACGGTGCCGCACCTGGTCCACGGAGGAATTTCCAGATGTTTGGGGCGTGAGATGGTTTAGCCAAGATCAGGTTATCTTATGGTGGTTAATAGGAATGCGGTCCTTGCTTCCGGAAAGACATGGATGCCACTCGGAATGGGCAGGCGCTTCGCCGCAATGAACGATGCCGGCTGGCCGCGTGCGATTACGCCATGTCCAATTCTGGCGCCCGCATTGCGAGAAAGATCACGCGTTTAAAAGTTTCTGGCCTGCGGATAACAAAACATCGGGCTTAAGCGGGCGGCCTCTTTCGCCATCGACCGGTGATTACAATCTATTATTTGGGAAGGAATGAGAAACCATGGCGAACGCCGATCCGATCGTCATCGCCGCCGCCGCGCGCACGCCGATTGGCGGCTTTCAAGGCGAGTTCAAAGACCTCGCCGCCGCAAGCCTCGGCGCCACTGCGGCGAAGGCGGCGCTCGTTCGTTCTGGGGTTGCGCCCGAGGACATCGAGGAAGTGATTCTTGGCTGCGTCTTGCCGGCGGGCCAGGGTCAGGCTCCTGCCCGTCAGGCCGCGCTTGCCGCGGGCCTGCCTGAGGCCACTCCCTGCACGACCGTCAACAAGATGTGCGGTTCCGGCATGAAAGCGATCATGCTGGCGCATGACATTTTATGCGCCGGGAGCGCGCGGATCGCGCTTGCGGGCGGCATGGAAAGCATGAGCAACGCGCCCTATCTGCTCGATCGCGCGAGGTCCGGCTACCGCATGGGGCATGGCAGACTTATCGATCATATGTTCCTCGATGGGCTCGAGGATGCCTATGGCGAGCATTTACCGATGGGCGCCTTCGCGGAGGATTGCGCCGAAAGATTCCAATTCACCCGCGCCGTCCAGGACGCCTTCGCCATCGCTTCCCTGGAGCGGGCGCAAAGGGCGATAGACGACGGCAGTTTTGCAACGGAGATCGCGCCAGTCACTGTCAAGCCCGGCAAGGGCGAGATCAGGATCGTTTTGCACGACGAGCAGCCGCTCAAGGCGAGGCTCGATAAAATCCCACATCTGAAACCGGCGTTCAGGGAGGGCGGCAGCGTGACGGCGGCAAATTCAAGTTCGATTTCGGACGGTGCCGGAGCACTCGTTCTCATGCGCCGCTCGGAGGCCGAAAAGCGGGGAATCTCGCCCTTGGCGATTATCCTGGCGCATGCCACGCACGCGCAGGCGCCGAGTCAATTCGCCACCGCCCCCATCGGCGCGTTGCGAAAACTGATGGATAAGACCGGCTGGTCCCTGGAGGATGTCGATCTTTTCGAGATCAACGAGGCTTTCGCCGTTGTCGCCATGGCGGCGATGCGGGAACTCTGTCTTCCTCGCGAAAAAGTCAATGTGCATGGCGGCGCCTGCGCGCTCGGCCATCCGATCGGCGCGTCGGGCGCCCGAATCGTGGTGACGCTGCTTGCGGCGTTGCAAAAATACAGCTTGAAACGCGGCGCGGCGGCGCTTTGCATTGGCGGCGGCGAGGCCACCGCCATTGCGATAGAGGTACCTTGATATTGAGTAGCGAGTCAGTTTGAATTTCGGCTTGTGACCCTTATCGGACGTTCGATACTGGTCTGATTCATCCCAGTCTTGGGCCGCTTCCCACCTGTCCGGGTCGCTACATCCATATGATTTGATACGGAAACGCGTTGTAGCTCGGAGCGTGGCCTTCGGGCCATTCCGGGATCATCCTATCGTCTACGCCGCGCGCGCGAGCACGGGGCATGGCCAATTTCTTCGCGGAACTGAAACGACGCCGCATATGACGCCACATACATCGTCTCGGCGCGGCCTATACCGTTGTGGCCCAGGGGAATCGGGTGAAAAACTTACGCTGCGACGAGGCTTGCGAGAAGGTCGTCGTCCCATGCGGCGGTTTTTCGTCACAGGTGTATGGAGTCTTTTCCCACGGCCTTGCGGATCAGATTGTGCGCCATGTGCCTCAGTGTGGTGAAGTTGGCGGACGCGTGTTCGGTTTTGATGCGGCATTCGTCGTCGCGGAACGTCATATCCATGACCCAATGTAGACTATTTTCCACCGCCCAGTGATCGCGGATCATCGGTCCCAACTTCTCGGCCTGCCGAGGCCATCGCCATCGATGGCAAATCGCTGCGCCGCACTTATCAAAAGAAGGTCTCGAAGGAGCCGATCAGCTCCTTCGCCGTATGTCAGCAACTTCTTCACCCGATCGCCCTGCGTTGTGGCCTGGGTGGCCTTGCATTGCACGCCCGCACGATGATAGTCGAAGCACATGTCTAACGCACCGCAGGATCCCGCGGGTCGCTCGGCGGCCATCGAGGCGCTAGTGGTCTGATTCATTC
>QHBR01000354.1:0-8235 GCA_003244015.1 Hyphomicrobiales bacterium
TGCGCACATTGACCGCCGTTTTCGCCCGGACCATCTCCCGAACCGCCAAAAGACCGACGCCGATCGCGCCGATGACGACAAGGATGCCGATGGCCAAGGCCGCGGCGCGCGGCAGAATTTTGCTGACCACGCCAAATCGAGAACAAAACCCAAGCCGAGCACCCCGGCCAGGATCAAGGGGGGCAGCGCGACGACTTTTGCTTTGCCGGACGGATCGTCTTGCATAGTACGGCTCCTCGCGCTGCCTCGGCTTCCTTTGATTTGTCCGCTAAAACGGGCCGCGTCTCTAATACCCACTATCGCTGATGGATGAGTCGTCTTTCAAGGCAATTCGCGTCTAACGATCTGGCGGCGGTTGACCCACGAGCGGCAAGTGCCGAAAATCATCGAAAGTATCCGATTTATCGACGGTATCGAGGTCATCGAAGCGCTGTCGCAAAACGCCGCCTGACCGGTCCTTCACCCAAAATCACTCATAGCCCGGCCGTCCGCGTCGCCCGCACGGAAGCGAGACCGCGATCAGGCGGAATCGGCCACGGCCCGAAGTCATGTCCCTGGTTGCCGCGAGGGCCTGGCCGTTGCCGCGAGACGGCTCTCAAATTCATGGCGCGGCCTCCGGACCGGCGCGCCTCGTTTGGATCAAATTATTCCAGTTCATTTAAGCGCAATTCCGCTTTCGCCAAATCCCCCTGTCCCTTAAGCATGGCTGCTATCTTTGATTCAGCTGAGATGTTAGAGCACGGCTCTTGGACCAGGTTTTCCTTTGTCTGCCGGGATTGGTATGATTTTGATTCGGTTTTGCGAATTGGTACGAGCTTCCCGCCGGGTTGGTCGAAGGGACGTAAGCGGGCAGACATGCCGGCAAAGGCTTCACTCACGGCTGCGCGAACAAGGCGCCGGATATGAGAAACACGCAGGTTCACGAGATGAAATCCAACCGGAGCAGCCGGCGCTTCGACATCGGCGCCATGCTGGCCGAGCGGGAAGCGGAGCGCTATGGCCTGCACACGCAACATCTGAACGAGATGATGGTGCGGGTGGTGCAAACGCTCGGCTTCGACGTCGGCTTTCGTGCCGGCCAAGGCCAATATCTGTTCGATCGCGCCGGCAACCGCTATCTTGACCTCCTCAGCGGATGGGGCGTTTTTGGAATCGGCCGCAATCATCCTTTCCTACGCGAAACATTGAACAGTGTCCTTGCGAGCGATCTGCCCAATCTCGTGCAGATGGACGTGTCTGTTCTCGCCGGTCTGCTCGCCGAACGCTTGCTTGGTTTTGTTCCGTTCCTCGACAAGGTTTTCTTTACGAATTCCGGGTCGGAGGCCGTCGAGGCCGCGTTTAAATTCGCGCGCCGCGCCACGCGGCGTCCCGGCATTGTCTATTGTGATCACGCTTTTCATGGTTTGACCTATGGCGCCTTGTCGATGAACGGCGATGGGATTTTTAGGGAGGGCTTCGGTCCCCTCGTCCCTGGCTGCTCCGCAATTCCATTCAACGATCTTGCCGCTTTGGAAAAAGCCTTGTCCGCGCGCGATGCCGCGGCCTTCATCGTCGAACCGATCCAAGGCAAGGGAGTCAATCTTCCGGACGATCTCTATCTTCGCGGCGCTCAGGCCCTGTGCCGTAAATACGGGACCTTGTTCGTCGCCGACGAAATCCAGACCGGACTTGGCCGTACCGGACGATTCCTCGCAATTGAACATTGGGGCGTCGAACCCGACATCGTCTTGCTCGCCAAAACGCTCTCCGGCGGTCATGTGCCTATCGGCGCGGTGCTAACCCGCAAAGCAATCTTTGAAAAAGTGTTCAACCGCATGGACCGGGCCGTGGTGCATGGCTCGACCTTTGCAAAGAACGATCTCGCCATGGCGGCTGGCCTCGCCGCTCTCGAAGTGATCGAAACCGAAGGGCTCGTTCAAAAGGCCGCGCAGACTGGATCCCGCCTTCTCGCCGCCTTCGAGGCCATGGCGGAGCGCTACGAACTCGTGCGAACGGTGCGCGGGAAAGGCCTCATGATCGGCATCGAATTCGGGCCGCCCCGTTCGCTAAAGCTCAAGGCGGCGTGGACGCTGCTCGAAGCGGTGAGCCCCGGCCTGTTTTGCCAGCTCATCACAATCCCGTTGTTTAAGGATCATAAAATTCTTGCCCAGGTCGCGGGCCACGCGAACCACACAGTGAAGCTTCTTCCGGCGCTCATCATAACGGATTTTGATTGCGAGTGGATCGAACGCGCCTTTGAGGCGGCGATCGCCGATAGCCATCGCGTGCCGGGCGCGGTTTGGTCTCTCGGCAAGACCTTGGCCGATCATGCCATGAAAGCCCGTGCCACGAAGTAGGCGCACGCCGGATGCGGGAGCGGCTTACCCCCCAACCTCTTCTGGAACGGCGATTGGATTCACAGCGCGTCGAGCGCCGAAATTACTTGCTCGACACTCGGCCCTCAGCCGCCGGCGGCGCCCGAGCGGCCCGCCAGACGCGTCGTCCTGTAGAGAGCTGCCAGCGGCGCCTGGAATCCGATGCTTTCGAGCACAAGGTTCCCCGCCTCGATCGCTTCCGGCGTCCGCGGCCAGGACCCATCCGCGCGGCGGCGCAAAAGTTCGGCGCCGATTGAAACCGTCCGCAGGACAACGATTTCCCGGACGCTTGGAATCGTCGTGTAGGCCCAGACATTGGCCCAGGTCTCGGCCGCATTGCTCGGCGAGAGAATCTCAACGATCAAGACAGGATCGGAGATGACCGGCTCCTCGGACTCATAAGTCCGAGCAGGTCACCGCCAGATCCGGAATCCGGACATTATGTTCCGCCTGAACCCGGGGAACAACGCCCGGATTCGCGAGCGCACTGCAAAGGCTCGACTTCTCCGCGAGATGGTTCGCGATAAGCCTGCAAAGCTCGCCATGTACAGCTCCATGCGTCTGGTTTGCGGGGGGCAGGCGTGCATGATGGGATAAAACTCCCTGCCTTATCGGATTTTCCCTGCGCCCGCCTTTTTGTGCGCGGGCGACTTGGCATTGCCTTCCTTGCGTTGAGCTTGTCGCAACGATCGGCTAGAAGTCGGCCCGGCTGACCCAGAGACGAGAGTCGATGAGCGTACAAAATCCTAGCCCGCACGAACTAGCGCAACAACAGGCCGCAATCTTGATGCAGGCGCTTCCGCATATGTTGCGCTACGACGATGCGATCGTCGTCGTCAAATATGGCGGCCATGCCATGGGCGACGACAGAGTTGCGCGGGATTTCGCGCGCGACATGGTTCTGCTCGAACAGTCCGGGGTCAATCCCGTGGTCGTCCATGGGGGCGGGCCGCAAATCGGCGCGATGCTCGCCAAGCTCGGCATCACGTCGGAATTTTCCGGCGGCCTGCGGATCACGGACCGGGCCACCATGGAAATTGTCGAGATGGTGCTGGCCGGTTCGATCAACAAACAGATCGTCGGGTTTATCAATGCCGAGGGCGGGCGCGCGATCGGCCTTTGCGGCAAGGATGGCAATATGGTGACCGCCAGCAAGCTGCCGCAGACTAGCAACGACGTCGATCTCGGCTTTGTCGGCGAACCGGCCAAGGTCGATAAGACCGTGCTCGACCAGGTGCTCGGGCGCGAGCTCATTCCCGTCCTCGCGCCGGTCGCGCAAGGCGAAGACGGCGAGACCTATAATGTCAACGCCGATACGTTCGCGGGCGCGATCGCCGGCGCGCTCAAGGCGAAGCGGCTGGTGCTGCTCACCGACGTGCAGGGCGTTCTCGACCGCGACAAGAATTTGATCAAGCAGTTGCGCGTCGATGAAATTCATGCCCTCATCGCCGATGGCGCGATCACCGGCGGCATGATTCCGAAGGTCGAAACCTGCATCGATGCGCTCGAACACGGCGTCGAAGGCGCCGTGATTCTCGACGGCAAGATGCCGCATTCCGTGCTCATCGAGCTTTTGACCGATCATGGCGCCGGTACTCTGATCATAAGGTGAAAAACACGAAACCCTTTTTGGACGATTCTCCCGTTGGGCCGTGCGCGCTTGCCGGCGAGGCCGCGCCGGCCGCCGATACCCTATCGCACATCGATACTCTTTCGCGGATTGATACTTGGGTCTTCGATCTCGACAACACGCTCTATCCGGCCGGTTGCGATCCCTGGCCGAAGATCGATCAGCGGATCACGCTGTATCTTAGCTATCTCTTTGGGCTTGATGGTATGTCGTCCCGCGCGTTGCAAAAATATTATTATCAGCGCTACGGCACGACCCTGCGTGGCCTGATGTTGGAACATGGCATCGGCCCGGAGGAATTTCTCGATTTCACGCATGACATCGACCGCTCCTCGCTTTTCCCCGATCTTGCTCTCGCCAACGCCATCGCGGCCTTGTCCGGACGCAAGCTCATTTTGACCAACGGGTCGCGCGAACATGCCTTGCGGACCGCCCGGGCACTTGGGCTGGAGGCGATGTTCGAGGATATATTCGACATTGCTGACGCCGATTTCGTGCCGAAGCCAGCCGCGGCTACCTACGAACGATTCTTCGAAAGGCACGCGGTCGATCCGGCGCGGGCCGTCATGTTCGAGGATCTCGCGGAAAATCTCATTATTCCCCATGAAAGAGGAATGACGACGGTGCTCGTCGTGCCGAAACCGGGCCAAATGGATCATCGCGATGCCTTCGAGATTTTCCGCGCCGCCGCGCCGCCTTATATCGATTTCGTGACAAGCGATCTTGCGCGGTTCCTCAAGGGCCTCGCCCCGGATGCGCCGGACACAACTGACGTTTAGGTGCCATAACATTCGCGGGGGGGTGTACCGACACCTCACGCGCGCCTTAGGAAACTCCCACCCTGCCGGAGACCCATATGCACGGCCTCGAAACGATTATCGACGCGGCTTTCGCGGACCGCGCCAACGTCGATGCAAGGACGCAAGGCGAGGTCCGCGCGGCGGTCGAGGAGGTTTTGGGCCTGCTCGATTCCGGAAAACTTCGCGTCGCGGAAAAGATCGAAGGCGCATCCGGGCTCGGCTCCTGGAAGGTCAACCAATGGCTGAAGAAGGCCGTGCTCCTGTCGTTTGGCCTGAACGACATGGCGGCGATTCCGGGCGGACCCGGCGGTTCCACCTGGTGGGACAAGGTGCCGTCCAAATTCGCGGACTGGGGCCCGGAGCAACATGCGGCGGCCGGGTTTCGCTCGGTGCCCAATTGCGTGGTGCGGCGCTCGGCCTACATCGCGCCGGGGGTGATCTTGATGCCGTCATTCGTAAATCTCGGCGCCTATGTCGATACCGGCACGATGGTCGATACTTGGGCGACCGTCGGCTCCTGCGCGCAAATCGGCAAGAATGTGCATCTTTCGGGGGGGGCCGGCATCGGCGGGGTGCTCGAACCCTTGCAGGCCAATCCGACCATTATCGAGGACGATTGTTTCATCGGCGCCCGTTCGGAAATTGTTGAAGGCGTGATAGTTGGCCAGGGTTCGGTGATCGCGATGGGGACATTCATTTCCGCCTCGACGAAGATCGTCGACCGGACAACCGGCGAGGTCTGCTTGGGCTATGTGCCGCCCTATTCTGTCGTGGTCTCGGGCAATCTGCCCGGAAAACCCCTGCCAGACGGCACGCCTGGGCCCTCGCTTTATTGCGCCGTGATCGTGAAAACCGTGGATGCAAGGACCCGCTCGAAAACCGCCATTAACGAGCTTTTGAGGGAGTGATGGCGGCGTCTGTCGCCGAACCCGCGCGGTTTGGATTCCGCACCGATCAAGGGGATCGACGCCAGGACATGGGGGCGGAGACATCAGGCATCCGGCTCTGAACTGGCAAAGTTCGTCCGAACATCGCGGACCGATGTCTCGTCACCACAGAAAGCCTGCGCAACTCAACTAAGAGGTCAACATGCGTGCTCTTATTCTGCTTTTAGTCGGCGGCGCCGTCTTGGGCTCATCGCCATGCGTATCTGCCGAGGAAATCGACTGGCAAAAGGTCGACGCTGCGCTCGGCAGAAATCCAACGGTGTTGGGCGATGTTCACCGTTATGGCTTTCCCCGCTCCGATCTCACCGTGACGCTCGACGGCGTCGTCCTCAAACCGGCGCTCGCGTTAGGCGGTTGGATCGCGTTCAAGCCAGTACAAGGCGAGACCGTGACGATGGGCGATCTCGTCCTACTCGAGAACGAAGTCAACCCCGTTGTGACGAGGTTGATTGAGGGGGGCTTGCAGATCACTGGCATTCACAATCACCTGCTGCGTACCAATCCCGCGGTATTTTATGTGCATGTAGGAGGCCATGGAGATCCGGCCAAGATCGCCGCGGCGATTCATGATGCCCTGGCCGCGAGCAAGACGCCGCTCGCAGCATCGACTGCGGCGGCACCTGCGCTCGCCATCGATCTCGATACTGCGGAACTGGAGCAGATCCTCGGTACCACGGGTCACGTGAGTGGCGGCGTCTATCAATTCGGCGTTCCGCGCCCCGAGCAGATTAGCGAACACGGAGCAGAACTCAGCCCCGCCGGCTCGATGGGGGTGGCCACGGCGATCAATTTCCAGCCGAGCGGAGGCGGACGAGCTGCCATTACCGGCGACTTCGTGTTGACGGCGGACGAGGTCAATCCGGTCATCCAAAAGCTGCGGTCGAACGGCATAGAAGTGACTGCGGTGCATAGCCACATGCTGGCTGAGGAACCGCGCCTGTGCTTCCTTCACTTCTGGGCAAACGACGATGCCATGAAGCTTGCAAAGGGACTTCGCGCGGCCCTCGACAAGACCGCGCAACCGAGGTGAGGCAGTTCGTCTCCCGCGCCATGGCAGTTCAAGCTCGACCGCCCGGCAGCCGAACGGGAAATCCCAGACTTCAGTGCACCGTTCGCCGCTTTGGTTAGCGTCCAATCTGGGACTTTGGTTGGGCTATGGCAGAACCTCTTTCCCCTACTTAAAAAAATGCTCTAAGACAGGCGGGCAAATCAGCGAGCGCTTCGATCATGACCACGCCGCCCCGCCTCGAGACCCTCGCAGATCTCAGAATCGAGATCGATCGCATCGACGCGGCACTCCACCTTCTGTTGATGGAACGCGGCGAGATCATCCACCGGCTGATCGAAGCCAAGGCGCGGCAAGGCGGCGGCTCGGCGTTCCGGCCCGGCCGCGAGGCCGATATGATGCGCGGCCTCGTTTCCCGCCACCAGGGCCTGCTGCCGCTCGACACCGTCGAGGGCATTTGGCGGATCATCATCTCGACTTTTACCTTCGTCCAGTCGAATTACAACGTCCATGCCGACATTTCCGGCGGCGATGCCGCGATGCGCGATTGCTGCCGGTTCCATTTCGGCTTCACGGTTCCCTATGTGGCGCATCAGGGCGCCGCGCTTGCCATCGAGGCGGTGGCACGATCCTGCGGCGATCTCGGCATGGTGCGGGCGGAAGCGCCGGCCGGTCCTTGGTGGCGCGGCCTCGCCGCGCCCGATGCGCCCAAGATCATCGCCAGGCTACCCTTTGTCGAGCGCCCGGACCATCCGGCCGGAATGCCCGTGTTCGTCATCGCCCAGCCTCTCGCCGAGGCGGCGGCGCGCGATGTCGTTCTCTACGACGTGACGATCGCGCATGGCGACGGCACCCTCACTCTGGGCCCCCGCGCCCGGGGGCTTGAGATACTCTCCCATTTCAAGGATGGGTCCGGGCTTTCCCTGATGATCGCGACGGAGACCGGGCTTGACGATTTGCGCGAAACCCTTGTTCGCGCCGGCGCCGCCAGACCACGGATCGCCGAAATCGGCAGCCACGCGGCGCGCTTCGATTTGCGTGAGGTCCAAAACCTGGCGGCGCAATGATTTTGTTTTGGAGTTTGCTTATATGACAAAAATCGCCATGTCCGGGGCAGTGGCAAGGCCGCGCCCGCGCGCGGCACTTTCCGGCATTGACCCTTATGTTCCAGGCCAATGCGCCGCGCCGGGCGCCGCTAAAATTTTCAAGCTTTCGGCGAACGAGACGCCGCTCGGGCCATCGCCGCGCGCGCGGGAAGCTTTTTGTGCCTTTGCCGGTCATCTCCAGGATTATCCGGACGGCGCGGCCACGGCCTTGCGCGAGGCGCTTGGCGCAAAACACGGGCTCGATCCGGCCAGAATCGTCTGCGGCACGGGCTCGGACGAAATCCTTCACCTGCTCGCCTCAGCCTACATCGGTCCGGGCGACGAAGGCATTTTCACGCAGCATGGTTTTCTCGTCTATCGAATTGCCATTCTCGCGGCGGGCGGGGTTCCAG
>QHBR01000354.1:8276-8410 GCA_003244015.1 Hyphomicrobiales bacterium
GTTCCAGTCGTCGCGGCGGAAAAGAATCTGACCGCCAATACCGATTGTATCCTCGCCAAGGTTGGCCCAAGGACCAAGGTGGTCTTTCTCGCCAATCCAAACAATCCGACCGGCACCTATCTGCCCTTTGCCGA
>QHBR01000188.1 GCA_003244015.1 Hyphomicrobiales bacterium
GTTAGAGTCGATCCACTAGGATGACGGCGCCGCGACGGCTGCAGTCCCTGATCGCATCAGCGATGAGGGCGACGGGCTTGACGGTCGGGTGAAGCTCCAACTCGTCGATACGTCCTTCTCTGAAGCTATTGACGCCTGCATAGTCCCAAACATTGGTGCGGTAGCGACCGGTCTCGCCGAGGCCAAACGTGTTCACATGCGGCGCGGTACCGACTTTGAACACGAAAACCAATTCATGCTTGGACCGATAGAAAGTTCCCATGCCACCATTGGTCTTGTTCGAGACGCAAAGGTTCTTCAGTTCGGAAAACACCTGCTCTCCGGCGGTGAGCAGCTCGCCCATATGGCGCCAATCCATGAACACGTATGCGATGGCGCCATCCCGACAGCGTGCCGCCGCGAGCCCCAAAGTGTCGACCAGGAAGCGGGTGAATTGATCTTTATTCATCTCGCCGACGCCCATCGCGAAGTTGCGGTGGCGGATGCGGCCCGAGCCGCAGACATGGCCGTCGATCGGAACGTTGTACGGCGGATCCGTGCAGATCAGATCGACGACTTCATCGCCGAGAAGCGCGGCATAGGCATTCGCGTCGCGCGCATCTCCGCAGTAAAGCTTATGGCGCCCGAGCAGCCAAAGGTCTCCTGGCCGCGTAACCGCGGCTCCGTCATGCCGATAGGCGGGGATGGCATCCTCGACCGAGGCCTCCGCGCCGTCTGGCGCGCTGTCGCGCGCCTCGTCCAGAACGATGTCGATCTCGGCCAGCGAGAAGCCGGTCAGTTCGATTTCGAAATCGAGGTCGAGAAGACCTTGCAATTCGATGGCGAGCAGTTCCTTATCCCAGCCCGCATTGAGAGCGAGCTTGTTGTCGGCGATGCGTTCACCGGTCGCGTTGCGGGGCAAGAATTTCGCGACGGTCGCGGAATTCGATGTTGCCGAAGGGGAATGGGTGCCCTTCGTGATGACACACGGCCCCGTCCCACCTGCCACCGCCCGCTGTGACGGATTGGCGCGCGGCCTTAGAGCAGACGGAATCGTTCTGGCGCGGCTGGTCGGCCCGTTGCTGCTACACCGGTCGCAGAAAGGAGGCGGTACAGCGCTCCTTGTTGACTTTGAAGGCGCTGACCTTCGCGGAGACCGGCGGGATCGTCGCCGCTCCCACCACGTCGCTGCCTGAACAGCTCGGTGGCGAACGCAACTGGGACTACCGCTACTGCTGGCTGCGCGATGCGACCTTGACGCTGATGGCATTGTCGTCCGCGGGTTATCGCGAGGAGGCGCAGGCGTGGCGGGCGTGGCTCCAGCGCAGCGTGGCGGGAAGTCCGAACCAGCTCCAGATCATGTATGGCTTGTCCGGTGAACGGCAGCTCACCGAATGGGAGGTGCCGTGGCTCCCCGGCTACCAGGGTGCCGCGCCGGTGCGCATTGGCAACGCCGCTTCCGTACAACTTCAGCTCGATGTGTACGGCGAACTTATGGACGCGATCTACCAGGCACGAAAGGACGCTCTCGCTCCCGTCGAGTCGGGCTGGGCGCAGCAACAGACCTTGATCGAGCATCTGGAACAGATCTGGGAGCAGCCGGACGATGGAATTTGGGAAGTGAGAGGCGGCCGCCGCCACTTTACCTTTTCCAAGATGATGGCATGGGTGGCTCTAGATCGCACGGTGCGTGATGCGGAGCGGTTCAAATTGCACGCACCGGTGGACCGTTGGCGACGCGTCCGCGACCACATGCACGCGACGATTTGCGAGCTTGGATTTGACGCTGGCCGCAACGCCTTCATGCAAAGCTTCGGCAGCGGCGAGCTCGATGCGAGTCTGCTGTTGATGCCCGTCGTCGGGTTCCTGCCGCCGGACGATCCACGCGTGCGCGGCACCGTCGCGGCTATCGAGCAAGAGCTGATGGTCGACGGCTTGGTGCTGCGTTATCGAACCAAGGCAGGCATTGATGGTCTGCCCCCGGGAGAAGGGGTATTTCTCCCGTGCAGCTTTTGGCTCGCCGACAATTACACGCTGCAGAACCGCGACGTCGAAGCCTCCGCCCAGTTCGAGCGCCTGCTATCGCTTCGCAACGATGTCGGCCTGCTCGCGGAAGAATATGATCCTCAGGCTAGAAAGCGAGCCTCGTTAGTCTTGAGCTCCGATGTGCAAAGGAGGCAGGCCAGCCGACAAGCCGGGAGTGCAGCGCCCGGTTTCCGCGTGTTGCCAAACATATGGACGAAGCGCTTTCCCGCCGCACCGAAGCGGAAGCCCGTGTCCAGGCCGCGGCGAAACCACCGGCTAGGAAATAGCTTGCGCGGCTTTGCGCGCTTTTGCGCTTCCCGTGCGAGGCCGCAACCATGAAAAGACGCGGCGTTGAGCATCTCCACAGTTGCCCGCGTCCGAGCGCGAGCCGCCGGCATAAATCTCCGCAAGTGCCAAAAGACGGCGGGTCTGACCGGGATCGCGCGATTGCCGCGATCGGCCCCGTGAGTCAAACTTTCAGAGACTTGATTGTCACATTCCGCTTTTCACCCGTATTTGGCGTGCCTGAAGCAAAGCACCCGCGTCCGATTAGCCAAAGGACAACAAATAGTCACCGCCATCGCCAAGATGAATAATGGCTCCTACCTCAAACACAGCAAAGAAGTCGAAGTTAAAGCGGTTGTATCGAATAGCGTCGCGCTGCGAGCATCTGACTCCTCCTGCGATCGGACGGAGAGTTCATAATTCTCACCTCCGCCGAGGCACACCCTTTGGCCCAAGCGCTTCATACAACACGCCCGACAGTCTTAGGGGCATCTCGAAAAATACCC
>QHBR01000280.1 GCA_003244015.1 Hyphomicrobiales bacterium
GCACCGGCTGATCCATGACATAGACCAAGCCCCTGTCATCGACGGCGACGGAGATCGGCTTTTGCTCAATGTTCAACGCCGCGGCCTTCGTCCGCGGCAGGTCGATCGCAACGCCTGTCGCGAGCAGCGGCGCGGTCACCATGAAAATGATCAAAAGCACCAGGATGACGTCGATAAAAGGCGTCATGTTGATCTCGGCCATGGCGCGATAGCGCGGCACGCCGCGCCGCCCGCGCCTGCCCATATTGCGTACCGCAAAGCCCGACATGCCCATGTTCAAAATCTCCAGCGCATGGTTTCAAAATTCCCGGCGCGGGATAACGCCGGTTTCTTTGGTTGGCAATGCTCAGGCTGCCCGGTCCTGAACGGTGTGCTGATCGATTTGACGCGACAGAATTGCGGAAAACTCGTCCGCGAAACCCTCAAGTCGCGCCTGTTTCTTGGCGACGTCGCCTTGAAATTTATTGTAGGCGATCAAGGCCGGGATCGCCGCGAAGAGCCCGATCGCCGTTGCGAGAAGCGCTTCCGCTATGCCAGGCGCGACGACCGCGAGCGAAGTATTGCGCGACGCCGCGATCGAGCGAAACGCGGTCATGATGCCCCAGACCGTACCGAACAGGCCGATGAAGGGACCTGCGGAGGCAACCGTCGCCAGCACCAGTAGGCTGGATTCGAGCTTCTCGACCTCGCGGGCGATCGAAACGTCGAGGACTTTCTCGATCCGCGCCTGCAGGCCCATGAAGGACGAGGCCGCGCCTTGCACCGAACGCCGCCATTCCCGCATCGCCGCGACGAACAAGGCCGCCATGCCCGACGCAGGGCGCGACGACAACGTCGCATAAAGTTCGTCGAGCGAGGCGCCCGACCAGAAAACCTCCTCGAACTGCGCCATGGCTCGCTGGGTTTTGGAAAATAGCAACACCTTGTTGATGATGATCGCCCAGCACCAAACCGAGGCGCCGAGCAATCCCAGCATGACGAGCTTGACTACGAAATGGGCCGACCAGAACATCCCGAAAAGAGAGACCTCCATGGCGGGCGACGCCAATCCGGAAGCGACAATATCGGCAGGATTCATTACATCATTCCTTCTAAAATCTAGGCGCGGCTCGTGCCGCGAGTCAAAACCCATTTCAGTTATCTATGGCCTGGAAATCGGTCATTTCTGGGGCTTCGCGCCCCCGAACCTCTCCTGTGGCTTGCTCCCGCCAGCGCCAGCGGGATGGACACGCCGCGAAAGTTAACCTCGATCAAGTTAAAACAACATTAACCATTATGTTTTAAAGGGTACATTACTTCGCGGCCCCGCAACCGCCGACGCCTTGAGCTTCGCCAAAACCTCCACCGGAATGCGCCTCGCCTTGCCGCCCGCGACAACGGCTATTCTGACTTTCGCAGTCAAAAGGACTTCGCCGCCGCGCCGGATTTTCTGCATCATATCGATCGAGGCGCCCCCTGTGGCGGAAGGTTGCGTCTCGACGCAAAGCTCGTCGTCCATCACCGCGGGTTTGAGAAACACGATGGTCATGGCGCGCACCACGAAATGAAAGCTGCCTGTCCCGCCGTTTCCAAAAATCCCCCGGTGCTCTATACCGAGCACCCGCAGAAATTCGGTGCGGCCGCGTTCAAGGAAACGCAGATAGGAGGCGTGATAGACGGCACCGGAAAAATCCGTGTCCTCGTAATAGACCCGTACGGCGAGGCGGTGGGGTGCCGCCGGACAAGCCGGTTCTCCGCAGGGCCGATCGCTTGAATGGGGCGCCAACCTAGGCATGATCAATTAGACCCGCAGGCTCCACATAACCGCCAAGGCCGCCGCCTCCACCCTGTCATATTAATCAGTCCATAAGTAACTTCACGCACAGGCGGCGTATTTGAGAGAGGGTTTTGATAGAAGGAGCGGATTTTTTGGAATCGTTTTGCAGTTGGCGCATGGATGATCGAACCTTACCGCTGGAAGCCGTCCCTGCCGGTGACGGCCGTGCGGCCGGCGGCGGCGGCTGTGAGATGCTTCCACGCGAGTTCGCCGGGGTTGCGATCCGGCGCGCAAGGAAACAAATAAAAGAACCGCGGCTTTCGCATCAGTCTATTGACAAAAGCCCTGGTTTTCTTCGCGGTGCGGGCCGGTCCGCGATCGTCGATCGAAAAGATCTCGCGCCTGGCCCCGGCCTAATTCAAAATGTCTGGCGCGAGCCGAGCTACGCCTCGCGCCAAGCTTTGTTGTCCGGCCGCCGGCCGCGAAGCGCTTCGATCGTCAGCGATCCGCCGGCCAAATCGCCGGCGAAGCCTTTGCCCGGCCGATCGCCTGCGCATGCAGCGCGCCGGTCGAATCATAGGTTGTTCCTTGGGCCGTGTAGGCATTGCCGGGCACCAGGACGCCGGTTTGCTTCGTGCGAAGAGCGTCCGAATCATCGACCCGCGCGATTTTGCCGGTGCGCGTCCGGAGGGTCAGCACCGGTCCGCCGGCATGTTCGAGAACCCCGGTGATTTCGTGAGGAGGCTTATGGGTATTGAGCGCCGCCGGCTTTGCCGCGGCGGCCGCGCGCGCGACAAACGGAGCCCCGCCGAGGCCGAAAATCGTCAGCTGTTGATTGCTCGCCACAAACACATGTCCATCGCCACGAGCGGCACGATATTGGCGTTGCCGCCGGTGTTGGGCCATGATCCGGCCTGCGAGGAAAACAGCAACGGGAGCGTTCCACCCGAAGGCGTCTCCGCGAAGGCATAAAGATTGACCGCGGCAGGGTTAGAATCGGTCGGCCGCCCCGTCGCCCATATGATGGCTGTTCCAGCCTGGGTGCCGTTCGACGAAACCGACGTAAAGGTTCCTCCATCCTGGCCGCTGGGGACGGGCGCCGCCGCTCCTTTCTGGACGAATGCAACCGTGGGCGAGGTCTGTATCTTCCAGACGGTGATTTGGGCGCCGTTCGCGCCGCCGCCGCTGCTTACGATACGCCCGACTCCGTCCGGACCGGTGAAATAGGACGGCCCGCACCAGCACTGCCCTATCGATTTTTCGTCGAGTACGTTATCGGGGCCTCCGGGGGTAAATCCGCCCAAGCTGGCGCGATTGAGCAAATACATCGTTCCAGATTTGCTGGTGGCCACCACCAGATCCGCAAACGGACCGGGCTGGGGCGGCAAGAGAAGCACGCCCCCTGACCCAAGGTCGTCGTCTGTTTGCTCCAAATCAAATTCGTTCGATGGCGTGAATATGCCGAGAAGATTTACGAGTTGCGAGTCGACCTTCACCACGCTCTCTTGAATATTGGTCTTACCATCGTAGGTGTCCTGGTTGGGGTCGGAGTTTCCGGTCGAAAAAAACAAGTGCCCACTAATGGGGGCGGCGGCAATGCCATAGCCAGACATCCAAATGGCGGACAAGAAGAAGCTCCCGGTCGAAAGCGTGTCAGTCAGCCTGTTCGC
>QHBR01000283.1 GCA_003244015.1 Hyphomicrobiales bacterium
GCGAACAGGCTGACTGACACGCTCGCTACATCTCCAGGGAGCTTCTTCTTGTCGGGCATTTGGATGTCTGGCTATGGCATTGCCGCCGCCCCCAATGGGAAATTGTTTTTTTCGACCGGAAACTCCGGGCCGGGCACCTACGATGGCGTCCGCAATATTCAAGAGAGCGTGGTGAAGGTCGGCCCGCAACTCGTAAATCTTCTCGGCATATTCACGCCGTCGAACGAATTTGATATGGACAAAACAGATGCCGACCTTGGGTCAGGGGGCGTGCTCCTCTTGCCAGCCCAGCCCGGTCCGTTTCCGAATCTGGCGGCGACCGCCGGCAAATTAGGACCAATGTATTTGCTCAATCGCGACAGCTTGGGCGGATTTACCCCCGGAGGCCCCGACAAGGTACTCGACAAAAAACCGATAAAGCATTGCTTGTGCGGGCCGTCCTATTTCACCGGTCCGGACGGGATCGGGCGTGTCGTAAGCAGCGGCGGCAATGCGATCAACGCCCAAATCACCGTCTGGAAGATACAGACCTCGCCCACGGTTGCATTCGTCCAGGAAGGAGCGGCGTTGCCTTTCGCCAGCGGCCAGGACGGTGGAACCTTTACGTCGGTTTCGTCGAACGGCACACAAGCTGGAACAACCATCATATGGGCAACCGGACGACCGACCGGTACCGGTCCTAACCCTATCGCGGTCAATCTTTATGCCTTCGCGGCGACGCCTTCGGGTGGAACGCTCCCGTTGCTGTTTTCCTCGCAGGCCGGATCATGGCCCAACACCGGCGGCGGCGCCAATATCGTGCCGGTCGTGGCGAATGGATGGGTGTTTGTTGCGAGCAATAAAAAGCTGACGATTTTCGGCCTCGGCGGGGGACCGTTTGTCGCGCGCGCGGAGGACGCGACAAAGCCGGCGGCGCTCGATACAAATGCGCCTCCGCATGAAATCACCGGGGTTCTCGAACATGCCGGCGGACCGGTGCTGACCCTCCGGACGCGCACCGGCAAAATCGCGCGGGTCGATGATTCGGACGCTCTTCGTAGCGGGCAAATCGGCGTCCTGGTGCCCGGCAATGCCTACGCGGTCCAGGGAACAACCTATGATTCGACCGGCGCGCTGCGTGCGCAGGTCGTCGGCCGGGCAAAGGCTTCGCCGGCGTTTTGGCCGCCGGATCGCTGACGATCGAAGCGCTTCGCGGCCGGCGGCCTGCAGGATACGGCGGACCAAGAAGCCATCGCGAGCCGGGCCTCCTAAAACGCGCGCTGGATGCGCAAGCGGCCCTCGTAGACGTTGGTGTTGGGCTGGAACGCCGGCAGGCCGGTCGCAGTGAGCACCGAGTCC
This sequence comes from Hyphomicrobiales bacterium, assembly GCA_003244015.1. Lineage (GTDB taxonomy): Bacteria > Pseudomonadota > Alphaproteobacteria > Rhizobiales > Beijerinckiaceae > Methylocapsa. Next base: position 1,339 of record QHBR01000283.1, read on the forward strand.
GGCGCGAGGCCAACGGGGCGCGTCTGGTTTAAGTGCACATACAGGAACTCGGCGCCAATATCGAAGCCCCTGAGCGGCGTCCAGACGAGATTGGTGCCGACCCGCGCTTCCTTGAGGTTCGAGACGCCGACCGCGCCGCCAAATCCGTTGAGCGCATTGGCGGGATAGTGCACTTCGAGATAGGAGCCAAAAACCGCCGAACTCAAGATCGGTAGCCAATAATGCTTGTAGGCGCCGGTGATGTCCCAGCCAGACTGCTGCTCGCAGGCGCCGCCGCCGGTGAAAACGCAGTCCGAATTGACCTGCGAATCCCAGCCGACGCTATAGGGCTGTGGGGTAAAACCGGCGCCCGCGAAGCGATTCTGATTGACGGCGCCATAGTCGAACGCAAAATTAGTGCCAGCAATGTAGCCGAAAGCGCCTTTTTCATAAGCGGCCTGCAGCCAGAGCTTGTCGCCAGACGAGAGATAATCGGCGTTCAGCTGGACGCCGCCCTGGACCGCGAGACCGTAGGAATTGCTGGTCAAGGCCGGGAAGGCAAATGCACCTGGCGGCGTGGCGAGGGCGGTGTTGGCGAAGAGGCTGGCGCGGACTTGATGCGCGGCGGCCGTGAGTTGCACCGCGCCCCAGGGCTGATCGAGGCGAAGATTGCCGACGATATCGGGAACCCGCGAGCCCCCTGGCTGACCTTGGAAGGAGGTGGCGGAAACGCCCCCAACAGTGATCGGCGCGAGGGTTGTGCTCGCGAGCGTGCTGCCGATCGCGGCGCGGCGGGACGGTTGATCTTCGAACGACAGCGTCGCCGAAAAACCATCGCCAAATGTCGCCGTATAGGCCAATAAGGCGACGGTCGCATTGGACCCGCGCAAACCCTCGTAGTTATAGGCATCGGCATAGAAATCGAACATCGATTGCGCCCGGCCCGCGGTCAGTCCGGCGAATTGGATGAACGCTTTGTTGACGATCGTCGTCTCGCGCTGCGCGCTCGTTCCCGCCGTCGTGTTGAATGTATTGCCAAGCGCTGCAAGGCTGCCGTTGGCGGAATTGCCGTTCGACCCGTAATAAGCGTCGACACGAATGAACGACCGTAAGGTGCCCCAGGGTGACTGCGTCCTGGCGTCGAGCTCGGCGCGGCCCAAGGCGTCAAACTGGGTCGCATCGCGCGAGCGGGCGTTGGAATATTGCGATGGCGCCGGAACGAATCCAGCGCCAAGGTGCGGTGCGCCATTGCCATAGAATTGCGTGCCGGAGATGCTGAAGGAAGGATCGAAGCCGCGCAGCTCGCCCAAAACCAGGCCGCCGACCCGCAAGCAGGTGTCGGTGCCGGGAATATAAAAGAATCCAGCGCCATAGGCGTCGCAAATGCGGACATATTCAATGGGCGCCGCCTGGCGCGCTGGAAGATCGGCGGCGCGAGCGCCCGGCACCAAGGTTGTTCCGGCCAAGCCAACCGCCGAAACTAGAAGAAGTCCTTTGAACAGTTTCATGTCAAATCCCCCAACGCAGAACTCATCCCGCGTCCGCTCCAAGCGGCGCCCGCGCGGAAGGCCTTTGCCGGAAGCCATTGTGTTCGCATTTTTCTCGTCTCGCTCCGAAGCTTTCCGACTATATATTTAATGCGCGCCGCCGCCAATGGCGTCCGGTTTTGATTCGGGCTTAGTCCCCCTCTTATTATAACCGCAGCTTAGCGCCGGCGCGGATCGAGTAAAGCGAAGTTGCGCCGGTTGCCCTATTTTAGGCGCGGATGTGGCTTTGCCGCAACGTACGCGGCCTAAACACCTTGGGCGACACCCTTGTGCCAAGCCAGACAGCGCGCCGTGGCCGCGCGGGCCTTGCTATCGCGCCGGTGCTCGGGCATACCTCAGCGAGCATATGGGAACGCACGAAACGGAGACGTGGCCGAGAGGCTGAAGGCGGCGGTTTGCTAAACCGTTATAGGGGTTAAAGCCCTATCGAGGGTTCGAATCCCTCCGTCTCCGCCATATTTAAAGCATAAGTATTTGTATTTATTTATGCCTAGAGCCAGCCGCAGCCGGGAATATATAGCGCTTCTTCACCCGAAATCACGGAGGGCTGACTTGACAGGAACGGGAGCCAACAGAAGGCCCGTGCGTTTTGGCGGCTCCCTCTCGTCCGGGTCATTGCCGTTTGGCCGGTCGATCCGCCAAGGTCCCCAAAAGGCGACCAATTCGTTATGGATTGTGGCCCTTTCCTTGTTTCGCCGGTTGGAGCAGCTCCAAAGACCCGGCGTTCGGTTTGGCGATGACATGTCAGACATAACCTCGACCCCCAAAAACTGGAATGCCGCAGCCAAGCGTATCGTATTGCCAAGCTACCGGCGCATATTTTTTGCCCCAAACCTTGGCATTTTGGGCATGCTCTACTATATTCTCTTTGGTCGTTTTTGACCGACCTTTTTATTAGCTCGCGAACGCCCACGTTTGCCTTAGGATTGACCCGCCGGAACTAAGTTTCAGCGTGTGCCTCTAAGTCGGAGACGGTATCCGGGGAATTGCAGGAAATGGTGGACGTGTCGATCACCTGCCAAAATACATCACCCAAGCCTGTCCACATCATATCAAGCCTTCGATCCATTGCGTACGCTAAGAAAACGGAAACGCTTTCGATAGGGTTAGCGGAGCCACCACCGTCGTCCAGCATAGTATTTCGCTGGCTAATAGCTCCCTCATTCACGACTCTTCAGCCTGGTGAGAGTCTGTGCTGTGACTTCATGCGGGATTACAAAGTCTTCTGAGAGTCTGTCCGGTGACTTCATGCGGGATTACAAAGTCTTCTGAGCATGAGGCGGAGTGAGGCGAGGCGCAAGAATGCGA
>QHBR01000332.1 GCA_003244015.1 Hyphomicrobiales bacterium
CGCCCGCCTCCGCCGCATGGTCGCAGAACACCGCCAGATGCACCGGCGCCTCGCGCAGCCCCGATAATTTAAGGCTGGCATAGAGCGCGGCGCGTTCCCCTTCGTAGGAGGCTAGCGCCGCCGCGTTGCAGGCATTGAAGTTGGCAATGACGGCATGCCGCGCAACAAGGGTTTCGACGCTTACAAAACGCCACGGCTGGCTGTTGCCGACCGAGGGCGCGAGGGCGGCCGTGCGAACGAGGTCTTCGATCAGCGAGGATGCCACCGGGTCCGGCTTGAAACGGCGAACGTCGCGCCGCCATGCGAAAAGGTTTGCCAAGCGGTCGCGGAAGGCGCTGTCGAATATGGGCGGATCGCCCTGTTGTTCCAAGCACCTCACCGTCGCCTCCGCCGGACCGCATGGAGCGTCATAGCGGGGCCAGCATATCAGGTCGCGAACCGGAAATGCAGCACGTCGCCATCCGCCACGATGTAGTCCTTGCCTTCGAGGCGGAATTTGCCAGCCTCCCGCGCTCCCGCCTCGCCATGAAAGGCCACATAATCGGCATATGCGATGGTCTCGGCGCGAATAAAACCTTTTTCGAAATCCGTATGGATGACGCCCGCAGCCTGCGGCGCCTTGGTTCCTTGGGCGACGGTCCAGGCGCGGGCCTCCTTCGGCCCCACAGTGAAAAAAGTGATCAGCCGCAAAAGCCCATAGCCCGCGCGGATGACGCGATTGAGCCCTTGCTCGTTGAGGCCCACCGCTTCGAGATACTCCTTCTGTTCATCGTCGGCCAAAACCGCGATCTCGCTCTCGATTTTGGCCGAAACTATCACCGCCGCCGCGCCTTCTTCGCCCGCACGCGCTTCGACGGCATTCGAAAATCCGTTGCCGCGACATGCGAAAGCTTCCTCGACATTGCCCACATAAAGCACCGGCTTCGCCGACAAAAGCCCGAGACCGTTCAAGAGCTTTTGCTCTTCCTGTTTGATTTCGACAAGCCGCGCCGGTTTTCCCTCGTGCAGTAGCACAAGACAGCGCCCCGCGAGCAGAAGAGCCTCCTTGGCCTCCTTGTCGCCCCCCTTGGCTTTCTTTTCCAAACCGGCGGCGCGCCTTTCCAGGCTTTCGAGATCGGCAAGCATCAATTCGGTCTCGACAGTCTCGATGTCGTCGAGCGGCGCGATCTTGCCTGCGACATGAGTGATATCGCTATCCTCGAAGCAGCGCACGACATGGGCGATCGCATCACATTCGCGGATCGTCCCCAAAAACTGATTGCCGAGCCCTTCGCCCTTCGAGGCGCCGCGCACGAGGCCCGCTATATCGATAAAGGCGAGCCTTGTTGGAATGATTTCCTTGGAGCTTGCGATTTTCGCGAGTTTTTCGAGCCGTGGGTCGGGCACAGCGACATCGCCGACATTGGGCTCGATGGTGCAAAAGGGATAATTCGCCGCCTGCGCCGCCGCCGTCTGCGTCAGTGCGTTGAAGAGCGTCGATTTGCCGACGTTAGGCAAACCAACGATGCCGCATTTGAAACCCATGTCGGAATCTGACCTCGAACATGATCCCGAAAAGTCGCAGACTTTTCGGATAAGATCACGCGCTACAAAAGACTGATAGAGCGCAATCGTTTCAACTTGAAACGATCATGCTCTATCGCGCCGCGAGGCCCTGGCAAACATGCAAGGGCGAGGCTTATGTAACAGGCGTTTACATATTTGGATAATTCGGGCCGCCGCCGCCCTCTGGCGGCACCCACTCGATGTTTTGCGCCGGGTCCTTGATGTCGCATGTTTTGCAATGGACGCAATTTTGCGCGTTGATCACAAAACGTGGATCGTGCTCTTCCGCCTCATTGGCATAGACCACTTCATAGACGGCGGCGGGGCAATAGAGCCGCGCTGGTTCGCCATATGCGGGCAGGTTTTTCGCAACCGGAATCGACGGATCCTTCAGGCGCAGATGGCAAGGCTGGTCTTCCTCATGATTGGTGTTCGAAACATAAACCGAGGAGAGCCGGTCGAAAGTGAGCCTGCCATCCGGCTTTGGATATTCGATGGGCGTCACCTCGGCGAGCGGTTTCAGGCTCGCATAATCCGGCTTGCCATGCTGGAGCGTGCCGAGCGGCGAGGCGCCAAAAATTTCATTCACCCACATGTCGAGGCCGCCGAGGGCAATGCCCGCCTTGGTGCCGAATTTCGACCACAGGGGCTTGGCGTTGCGGACCTTGTAAAGGTCGCGGCCGAGGGCCGAGCCGCGCCACGCCTCTTCATAAGAAATCACTTCGTCATGGGTGCGGCCCGCCTCTAGTGCGGCAACCAGATGTTCGGCCGCGAGCATTCCCGAAAGCATCGCATTATGCGATCCCTTTATGCGCGGGACATTCATAAAACCCGCCGCGCAGCCGATGAGCGCGCCGCCCGGAAAGACGAGTTTTGGCACCGATTGCCAGCCGCCCTCGGTGATCGCCCTTGCGCCAAACGAAATCCGCTGCCCGCCGGCAAACAAAGGCGCGATCATGGGATGCGTCTTAAAACGCTGAAATTCATCGAAGGGGGAGAGCGTCGGATTCCGATAGTTCAAGTGAACCACGAATCCAACGGCGGCGAGCCCGTCTTCGAAATGATAGATAAACGAACCACCGCCGGTGCGATCATCGAGCGGCCAGCCAAAAGTGTGCTGGACGAGGCCAGGCCGGTGCAAAGCGGGATCGATCCGCCAAAGCTCCTTCAAGCCGATGCCGAATTTCTGCGGCTCGCGATTGTTGTCGAGGCCGAACTTCGCGATAAGCTCCTTGGCGAGCGAGCCCCGCGCACCCTCGGCGATCAAGGTATACTTACCATGAAGCTCAATGCCCCGTGTAAAACCGCTTTTTCGCGCGCCGTCGCGGGCAATTCCCATGTCTCCCATGGCAACGCCCAAAACCTCGCCGGCTCCGCCATAAAGAACCTCGGCGCCCGCGAAGCCTGGAAAAATATCGACGCCCAAGACCGCCGCTTTCGCCCCGAGAAAGCGCACGACATTGCCAAGCGAGCCGATGAGATTGCCATGATTGTTCATGAGGCGCGGCATGATGAAATTGGGCAGCCGGAGCGCGCTTTTCGGGCCGAGCACGTAGAACCTGTCGGCGGTCACCCCGGTCGTCAGTGGCCGGTCTTGATCCTCGCGCCACCCGGGGAGGAGCTTGTCGAGAGCGCAAGGATCGATGACCGCGCCGGACAAAATATGAGCGCCGAGTTCGGCGCCTTTTTCGACGGCGACGACCGAAAGTTCCGGGTTAAGCTGTTTGAGGCGGATCGCGGCGGCAAGGCCCGCAGGGCCGGCGCCAACGATCACAACATCGAAATCCATGCTTTCGCGCGGGGGCAATCTCAATCCTGCCTCGGACATGGTGGTTTTTTTGGTCCTCGCGTGGCTGGAACTTCGCTAAAAAATTGTCCCGTGCCTCGTCTTCGCTTACGTCTCCAAGGTTGTGTGAGACGATTTGGGATCAACAGCATGCGCACCAACCGGCTAAAATGGGTCAAGGAGCCGGAATCAAGCCCAATCTCGTAATCGTATACGATTGAGTTTTGGACTTCAATGCGAGCTGGGATAGGGTCGCCAAAGGGGCAACCCTGCGGCTTGTTTCCCGCATGGATTAAGCATCCTCCCCGGGACGCCGCCAGGGACGGACGCAATATTGTCCCCGGCTAATTTTTAGCGGGTTCCGATCATGGCTGCAGGATTGACCGGACTGCTGCGCTGGTACGCAGAGATGGGCGTCGATATCGCCGTCGACGATGCTCCGCACGACCGCTTCGCCGAAAGCCGCGCCAGCATTGGCGTCCGCGCGGATATGCGCGGTCTCGCCGCCGCGCCGCCGGAGACAATCGAAATTAGCCGCCGTGTCATGCGGGAGCCTGGCACGGCCCTTCCCCCCGAGGCCATCGCGGCAAGCGCGTGGGACCAGGCTGCCGCAGCCCAAAGCCTTGGCGATCTCCGCGAACGGCTGTCGCGCTTCGAAGGTTGCGGCCTGAAAGCAACTGCGACCCGGCTTGTTTTCGGCGATGGCAATCCCAGCGCGGACGTTATGTTCGTTGGCGAGGCGCCCGGCGCCGACGAGGACCGCGAGGGCGTGCCTTTCGTCGGCCGCGCGGGCCAATTGCTCGACAAGATGCTGGCCTCGATCGGGCTCGACCGCGGAAAGGTTTATATCGCCAATGTGGTGCCTTGGCGGCCGCCTGGAAACCGCACCCCGACGCCGCTTGAAACGGCGGCCTGTCTGCCCTTCACCCGCCGCCAAATCGAGCTCGTGGACCCCAAAATTCTGGTCTGCCTTGGCGCGGCGTCGGCGCAAACTCTCCTTGGCGGCAAGGAGGGAGTCATGCGCATGCGCGGACGCTGGTTCGCCTATCCGGCGGGCAACACGGAAATCCGGGCGCTCGCCATGCTGCATCCAGCCTTTCTCTTGCGTCAGCCGGCGCACAAGAAGCTGGCATGGCAGGATTTGCGAATGCTTGCCAAGGAAATGAATACCTACCGGCCGACGCCGGTAGGTTCGTGCCCTTGAAGATACTGGAGCTGGCATCGTCCGCGATGTTGCCGCTCGTGGTGGCGAAATAGCCCCGAGCCCAGAAACCCGGTAGCACTTGCGCAAGGCGTCATCGGCGGCGGCGCCAATGCGACCGGGTCGGTCAATATCATCGCCGGGATTTATTCCGAAAATTTTAATGTGCTGGGCTTGATACCGCATCAGGAAAATCTCATCGATCCGATGGTTGGCGGGACCGATGGGCGCGGCTTGTTCGAGAGCGTCGCTGGTTTTACAAAAGCTGCTTGAGAAAACCGTTTTCAGTCATTTCTGTTCGAGTTCGGCGCTCTTCTGGAAATCGGCCGTGGCACGGCCCATGTCGCCCTTGGCTTTATAGGCCTCGCCCCTAGCGCGATAGGCGCGAGCATATTCCGGATCAAGGCCAATGGCTCTGGTGTAATCATCGATCGCGCGGTCTAAATCGCCCTTAGCTTGGTACATATCGCCTTTGCCAGCGTAGGCGGAAGCAAATTTCGGATCGCGTTCGATGGCTTTGTTGAAATCTGCGATCGCGAGGTCCGTCTCGCCCTTGGCCAGATAAGCATAGCCTCTGTATCCATAGGCGAAGGCAAGTTTCGGATCGAGTTCGATGGCTTTGTTGAAATCTGCGATCGCTAGGTCCGTCTTCCCCTTTTTCTCCCCCTTGTCCAGATAAGCATAGCCTCTGTATCCATAGCTGACAGCAAGTTTCGGATCAAGGTTGATGGCTTTGGTGTAATCTTCGATCGCGCGGTCCCACTCACCCTATCCTCAATCGCGCCGTCCCGAGTTGAAATCCTGTGGAAGGTCGCCAGTTTCGATAATCGTCGGCTTGGGGTGAAGATTACAATCTCCGTGCTCATTCATTGCGTAAATCTTGACGGCTTTATCTCGCTCCCGAACATCTCCAAAAAGCAGCAAGTCGGCATGAGTGCTCTTGATCAAGTCTTTTCCACGTTGAAGCACTTCCTCTTCTGATGTCCGCCCTTCCGTTCCTGGTCTATAAATGAATTTTAGTGATTCACAGATCAGTATAGGTCGAAAGCTCCTTTCGCTGGCGAAAGCACTCATCACGGCCTGAGTGCGAGATCCATCCGGATCATTCGCTAACGGACTGACCAACACCTTGAATTGCGAGTCATCGTTGATTATATTTTGCCGATACTCACAAGGGCACCTCGAAAAATA
>QHBR01000015.1 GCA_003244015.1 Hyphomicrobiales bacterium
CGTTTGCGAGCCGATTGACATCAGGTCCGGGGTCCGGCCCGCACCACTTGCGGTTTTTAGTCCCGACTGCATTCCCCCCGCTCATTGCCGCGTGGCTAGCAAGGTTGCATGCGCAACCTTTTTAGCAATTAAGGAAGTAAGGCAATGACCTCTATAAATCAGATTTTGCAAGGCGACTGTGCTGAGGTTCTAAAATCCCTGCCGGGCGAAGCCGTCGATCTTGTCGTCACCGATCCGCCCTACCTTGTGAACTACCGCGAAAGGACCGGCAGACTGGTCAGGAACGACAACGGAAACGCTGAATTTCTCGGCGCGTTTTCGGACCTGTACCGGGTTTTGAAGCCGAACAGCTTTTGCGTCTGCTTTTATGGCTGGAACCGGGTAGACCAGTTTTTCAGCGCATGGCGGCAGGCGGGATTCCGGCCGGTCGGTCATATCGTCTGGCAGAAGGATTATTCCTCTCGCTCCGCATTTCTCCAATATCGCCATGAGCAGGCTTATTTGCTGGTCAAGGGCAATCCCGGCCGCCCCGCGAAGCCGCTGGCAGACGTTCAGCCGTGGGAGTATTCCGGCAACCGGGCGCACCCGACCGAAAAGGCAGTCAGCATTTTAAGGCCGCTTATTCAGGCCTTTTCAAAACCGGGCGACATTGTGCTGGACCCGTTTTCAGGTTCAGGCAGCACCGCCGTTGCCGCCGTTTTGTCCGGCCGCCGCTATATCGGGATTGAACTTGAGGCGCAGTATTGCCGCCATGCCCGGACGCGCCTTGCCGGTGTTGAACGCTACGCAGCCAGAAAGGCGGCGTAACATGGACAGGTCCATCAAACACGCGGCCATTCTTGCCAATCTTTCCGCCCTTCGCGTGACCCTTGCGGACGCACTGGAGCGGGCGGAAGACGCAGAAAACGCCATCAAAAGCGGCGAGGTCAATCAGGCCATCGGCGCGGCTATGGGCATCGAAACCATGTTGCAGGACGCGGCGGCGCTTTACACCGCAGCCCTGGCCCTGCACCGCAGCGGGAGGGCTTGAGCATGACCGACGATCAAGAGCCTGAATCCTTCATGGATTACTGGAACGCCGTTGACGCCGCGCTGATGAAGCATTTCGGCATCGACACGTCGGACGCCGGGATAGAGCCGGATATGCTGGCAGGCGCACAGGAGGAAAACCAGACGCCGGAGGATTTCGCCCTCTGGTTCGGCGAAAAATACGGCCTGAAAACGCTATCCGAGTTCAAGGCGAGAGGGGGCCAGGCGTGAAAGCGCCCGCCCCTTGCGGCTTATGGAAGGCGCAGCCCCCTGCTTTTTTTGCGCCCCAGGGCAAGCGCCCTGCCCCGCGCTCCGCTCGCTAGTTTCGGCCACGGTCGCCAGCAATGCCCACATGCGGGCATGTTGACATGTGGACGTGTGGGCATATACTGGTGTGGTCATGTGGACGTGTGGACACTGGGCAGGGCATGAAAACCATTGCAATCATTAGCCAAAAGGGCGGGGCGGGAAAGACGACCCTTGCCGTCCATCTGGCGACGGCGGCGGCACTGAGCGGCTTGACGACGGCTATTATCGACCTTGACCCGCAGGGCACGGCGGCAAGCTGGGGCGACCGGCGCAGGGCGGGGGAGCCGGAAGTCATTAGCGGACAGGCGGCAAGATTGCCGACGCTGATAGAGGCTGCACAAGCCAACGGGGCAGACTGCATCATTCTCGACACCGCGCCGAACGCCGATCAAACCGCTTTGCGGGCGGCAAGCGTCGCCGATCTTGTGCTGATTCCGTGCCGGGCAGCGATGTTCGATCTCGAAGCAATCAAAACGACGTTGACGCTGGCGCAGATAGCTCACAAGCCCGCCTATGTGGTCTTGAATGCCGTGCCGCCGCGCAGCGGCATCGGCAGGGAGGCGGCGGAAGGTCTGACCCGGCAGGGCGCACAAGTCGCGCCCGTGATGCTCTCGCAGCGCGTGGCCTTCGCGCATGGCGTCATCGACGGCCGCACGGCGCAGGAATTCGAGCCGGGCGGCAAGGCCGCCGAGGAAATCGCTGAACTATACAGGTGGGCATGTGGACGTGTGGACATGCCCGCATCTGCCCCCGCCAGAAAGGTTGCGTAACATGACCAAGCGGGCATCTCTCTTTAGCGTCACTCCCGAGGCCGGGGCCACTCCGGCCGTCACTCACCCGCCGGTGAAGGATGAAAAGCGACCACACGGCCGCCCCCCGAGCCGGGAGGGCAAGCGGACGTTTTCGGTTTATCTCAAGCCGGAAGCGTTGAAGCAGTTGCGCCTGCTATCGGTGCAAACAGGGCAGAGCGGACAGGAACTCGGCGAGGAAGCCATCAACCTCCTGTTCGAGAAGCACCGGCTTAATCGCATTGCCTGATGTGGACATGTCCACACGTCCACATGTGGACGTGCAAGATTTAGTCCCCTGAAATTTGCAGGCTGATGAGCGATAATCATTTGGACCGCGATTCTCTCCTGCTACGCTGCATCCATGGGACGCAAAAAGGATAACAACCAGCGCGAACTACCCGGCTTTCAGCCGGTCAGTGCTGCGTTGCCCGAAGCGGCGCGGGCAGCCGTGAAGCGGCCCCGGCGAACCATGCGCGTCATTCAGGGCGCGGTCACGATCAGCGAACAGGACCGGCCCGATATTGCCTATCAGCACTCCGTGCTGTGCCAGTGCGCCATGCCGCTCCGCAATCCCGGTGATGACGTGCGGGAATGGGAGCGCCAGCAAGGGCGCGTCAGCCTCCTTCTCCGCGCAGGGTCCGCCATGCACCCGGAGCAGGAGCGGCTTGTAAAGGTTGGCCTGCCCTATGGGCCAAAGCCGCGCCTAATCCTCGCGTTTTTGAACACGCAGGCAATCCTCACGGACAGCCCTGTAATCGAAGTCGAGGACAGCCTTACCCGCTTCACCGACCGAATCGGGTTCGACAAGGGCGGCCGTACCATTCGCGCCGTCAAGAACCAGCTTACCCGGCTTTCCGCCGCAGATTTCACCTTCGGCGTTGCCAGGGAAGGGCGGTCATGGACCTCAGGCGGGCGCGTCGTAAGCGGGTTCGAACTATGGTTTCCGAAGGACGACCGGCAGCGCGTCTTATGGCCGACATCGGTTGAGCTTTCTCACGAATATTTCGCCAGCTTGCGCCAACATGCCGTTCCACTCAATCTCGAAGCCCTCGGGGCGCTAAAGGAAAGCGCCCTGGCCCTCGACATCTACACATGGCTGGCGCAACGCCTATGGCGCGTTCACCCGCACGAAGCCGCCTTCATCACATGGGCCGCCCTCAAGGACCAGTTTGGCCCCGACTATGGCCGCATGGCTGATTTCAAGCGCAAATTCCGGCAGGCATTGAGGGACGTTCACGCGGTCTATCCTGACGCCCGCATCGAGCTTGACGGCCGGGGCATAACCCTGCGCCACAGCCAGCCACCAATCCGCCGCCGTCTAATCTCCACACGCTGATTTTCTGCGACCACTTGGTCACAACGCGCCGTTTCGCTGTGCGTAACTCCTTGGGATAACGCGAGTTATCAACGTGCACTTGGTCACCAAAACAACGTGCACTTGGTCACCCCGACTCGGGAAATCAACGTGCACTTGGTCACACAAACCTATATATACCTATAGCTTTACCGCTAGTTGGCGGCCCCATTCTGTGGACAAAAGATTGAAGCGCTTCGCGCCTATGCGGAATCCGCCTAAAGGCGGATGCTTTAAACGGAGTGAGGCCGCTTATGCGGCCTCACAACATTCATTCCATAGGGACGGCCTTCGGCCGATAACTCTTTATCACGACACGAAACCCGGCCGTGGACGGAGCGGAGACAAAGAAAGATAAGGAGCTTTCCGAGGGAAGGCAGTTCGTAAGTATATTTTTAATATGGCAAGTTTATACTTGTGGCATGACGGAATGGAAGCCAGCATCATCCTTTGAACAAGCGGCAAGGCCAACGATCACCTTGACATTGATCCGGCTATACTTGCGTGGTTCAAGGCAAGGGGCAGGGGATGGCAGGAGGAACTTACAGGCGTCCTTGAATTCTATATCCACACCGCAGAGCATCCCGCCTCGGACCCGGATTACGAGCCGCCCGGCATCAAATCAGAGCCGCCTGAATTCTTGAATGGATAGACGGCCCGCTTTTTTGGGCTGTCGGGAGCGCGACGGGTTCCCGGTTGGCCTTCCAGTGGAAGGACGACCCCGGCAAGCGGACGCGGTTACTGTCCGTTTAATTTAAACGCTAACCCCGAAAATTTGCCCGCCTGTGGGCTTCAGGGCACCCGCCCGCTACTTCCCCACCAGAAAATTAAAAACGCGCTGTACGGGCTTCCAGGGCGAAAATTTTTTCTGGAAAGCAACCTTTTGTTGATAGTAGATGCAATTGTAGTTACAATGGACCTTAGATGCCTAAATGGGACGACGATAAAAACGCCGCCAATATCGAAAAACACGGGGTGAGTTTTGCGACCGTCCGCCGCATTTTCGAAGGCCCCGTTTTGACCGTGGTGGATGACCGCTACGATTACGGCGAAGTCCGAAAAAACAGCATCGGTTTGATCGACGGGATTTTATTTTTGACCGTTACCCACACCGACCGCGAAGGGACGACCCGCATCATATCGGCGCGGCCTGCAAAACGCGCAGAAAGGAGACGTTATGAAGAAGCGATACGACAAGGAACTGGGCATTGAGGCACTGGCCGCGATACCGGACGACCAGATAGACACAAGCGACATTCCAGAAATGGGTGACGAGTTTTGGCAAAATGCCAAACTGGTCGAGCCGGAAGGAACGGAGCAAGTGACTCTGCGCGTGAAAAAATCCGTGCTGCAAACCTTTCGGAACACCGGCAAGGGCTACCAGACGCGCATGAATGCCGTGCTGGAATCCTATGCCCGCACCTTGCAAAAATAGGGCAAGGCCTGACAATGATGATGGACGCGGAACGAGAGAAAGCCCGCTTGCGCTCGGAACGCTGGCGCAGGGCGCACGGCATAGGGCCAAGACGGTCCGCGCAAAGGCCGTGGCTGGCGGAAGGCGTCTCAAGATCGACCAATGGGTACAGGCGGCGCAAGCGGACGCAGGAGGCGGCTTCTGTGGCTCGTACACGCGCCACCCTGGACCATGCCGAAGCCTTCGCAGCAGCCCTGACCCGCGACCTCGCCCGGTGCGCCGCGCTTGAGCGCGAGACAGACGCCTGAGCCTTGTCTTGTCCTCAATTACGCATACCCCTGGCATGACGAACATCGCGCCGGACTCGAAGAAGTCGGCGGTACCTTGGGCTTCCGAGCAATCCAGAAAATCGCTACAATTCCCGCCAGTCCAGGAGTCATCTGGGGAATCCCGGACAAGACCTCCTTGAGGATGGGCATGTTCATCACGAGCACGCGGCTACGACGAAAGCGTGGCGCAGTGACTTGCGATCGATTTGGACACGTGAAGCAACCAAT
>QHBR01000153.1 GCA_003244015.1 Hyphomicrobiales bacterium
GGGTATTTTTCGAGATGCCCTCTGGAATATTTCCTTCGGCGAAATAATCGAGGAGATACAATTGCCGGCGCAGGGCGATATTCACCGTCGTCACGATCTGCTCGACGGGGCTCATGCCATAGACGCGATTGACGCGAAGGTTGCGCGGCCGATACGTCAGGTCGCGCACCGAATAATCGATGGCCGGATAACCTTTCAGGATCTGCTGAGAGGCAGCGGGGTAGACAAGTCTGTCGCCGTCGAGGTAGGGCTGCGGCGCGCGGCCCCAGGGATCGATCACCGGTTTGATTGTCGCGCCATCGAGCGGCATGAGCGCCTTCAGCTGGCCGCCCGGGTCGCGGCTCATATAGAGCGCCGGCGCGTCGGTCACAAAAACCTCTTCGAGCAGGATACGCAGCCAATCGGCAAAACCATGGACGCCGTCCGGCTTGGCGAAAAAGTTTCTCAGCGTCGCGATACGCTCCGCGTCCGTCGCGGAACGCGCCCCATTATCCCGCGCGGCGACGCTCCACGTTTGACGCGCGGCTTGATCCTTTCGCGTCTCGATGACAAGACGCGAAAGATCGTAACCGTCCGCGAGTGCGCGCAACGTCGAAAATGTAATCGGCTCGAAGGGACGCGAGAGCGTCGAGAGATTATAGCCGGCCGGATAATCCCATTGCCGGCCGGCAATCTCGGGGGGCGCGAGCGGCGTGATAGGCGCTAAGGGACCGAACCAGTTTGCCGCTTCCCCGGCGGCGTTGGTCCTCTCGAAGCTGACATTGACCTCATAGGGACTAAGCGGCCAGCTTCTTTGCCCCGCGCCACGCTCGGCCATGCTATTCCCTTCGCGTATTTGATTGTTGTTCATTGCGCCCGGCGAGCGCCATTGCTCGGGCAGACGATTGCGGCGTTACACGTAGTTATGGCCTTCGGCCTCACGACGATAGAACTCGATAATCCCGGTCCCGTCATCGGCCCCGAAAAGATGCGTCAGCGCCCATATCGCGGCGTCCGCGTGATCGGGACTGCCGCCGCCCGTGTAGCCCGCCGAGGAAAAGGCGCAGAGCTGGTCCTCGAGCTTGCCGAACCGGCCCACATGATGCACTTGGCCTTGAGCGTACCTTACCGAGATCGGCTCGGCGCGAACAGCCTTGCCGCGGCTTGCGGTCACAAGGCGCACCGGCGCGTTTCGGTCCGCCGCCTGTATGGTCGCGCGAACCATCTCGCCTCCGAAATTGCTTTCGGCCACGATGCAATCGGCGCGAAATTCATGGAAGGCTACGACCGCGAGGCGCCTGCCCCAGACCGCCGGCGCCTCGCGGCAGGAAAGATCCGCGAGAACATAGCAATCGCCATCAATTCCCTTTGCCGCCACGACGATTCCTATCTCGTCCGCGCCCAAATCATCGCGTCCCGCAGCGCCTGAAGGAGCGAGGGCGACGACAACCGCCGCACGCTTCTCGTCGGGGATATCCTCGGGCGCGCGACGGCCGGAATCGATTGTCTCGTACGTCCATAGCGCACCATCGACTTCGTCGACATAAACGCCTTCATAAAAGCGTTTGCGCTGCTTTTCCGGCAGATTTTCGAGACTTGCCAAAAACTCCGCGGAAAGATTTTCGATATTGTCAGGAGGATTCAAAAACGCGCGCCGATAGTTTTCCGGGTCTTTAAGCGGCTGCATGGAAACCGGATCGCGGTGTTCGCCAAAAAGAACATTAGTCCAATGCGACTTTCCAGCCGGATTGAGATCCACAAAGGCATGCTGGCGAATCCCGTGCGTCACTTGGGCGAGCCGCGTGAAGGCGATCAACGCGGAGGAATAAGGAATCTGCGAGGCTTCGTTCAGGAACACGGTAGCATATTCGAGCCCGAGGATTTTCTCGACGCGGTCCTTGTCGTCGAGCCCCCCAATCCAGACACGCGAGCCATTCGGCAGAGCAAAATAACCGTCCTGGCGATGCTCCTTAAGCCGCGTGCCGGGAAAACAGTGCTGCACGACTTGAGGAAGCGTGTCGAGCGCGATGGAAGCCCGCGCCGCATTGGCGTGGTGGCGCAATATAGCATGGCGGGAACCCTTTTCCTGGAGCGCACGCATCATAATCATGCGGACAATGAGGAAGGTCTTGCCTGAGCGAGTCCCTCCTGCAAGACAAGTGTAACGCTGCTGCCCCTCCAGGAGACGGCGAGCCGCTTCCTGGCCTGCGCTGAATGACACCATGCGTGGTCCCGATTGCGATTATGATCGTGGCGTGCGGAAGCCCTCGTCGCGCCGAGAGTTTCCTGCCTCATGGACCAACAAAATGGCGGACAGCTCTTCACTGACCAGTTCTGGCAAACTTCTATGAGTTTTCCGAGGTAATAGACGCCGGGCTCTGACTCATTGTGAAGCCACGTGTGCCAGGCTTGTCGCGATGGAGTAACCATCGAAGCGGGCGCAGTTCGTGCACGGCATGCGCGCATATAGCGCTCACAATCGCTTGCATGTCAACGCCCCCACGCTGTGTCGATTTGCGCAATCTTACATGATCGGCAGCAATCGCCTCGGAGGATCACTCTGGCGACGAACCGCGATGATTTTTTGCGAGAACGGATCGGTCCCTCCGCGAGAGCCGCCAAACTCCTGTAGGTGGGGCGGATTACGATGCTCACCAGCGAACGCGACCGCTTTCTCGCAGCGCGACGCCCGTGCCGTCACCGGCACCGGCACGTGGCCCAACATCGAACCTGGGAATAGGAGAGGAAGCAGGCACGCAGTTCGTGCCCGGCACGCGCGCATATAGCGCTCACAATCGCTTGCATGTCAACACCCCCGCGCCATGTCGATTTGCGCAATCTTACATGGTCCACGATCCTTTTGGGCTACGAACCAACGATCAACAGCCACACAAGCGACGTTCCTTCGCTGGTAGCCTTATGGGGCGGCGGCGAAATTGTGGCAGCATCGTCGCTAGATGAAACCGATGGAAAGTTGCCCGATGACTCGAGTTGATGAATTGAGCCGTTCCTTCCGAGCTACGACGAAGGGGCTACCCTCGACCAAGATAGCATGTTGGCAGCGGTTGTCGACGGTTCCGCAGCTCCCCCGTACGGCGAGCTGGCAGGCGACCGGAATGATTCCTAGAGCCGGGCGGGGCCATGAAGGAAATTGGTCCGGATTCCTGGCGGTCGCGCTGGACTTCATTCGCCCGGCGCCTTGGTCTCGATCGCCAAGGCATGCACGCCGGCATCGAATTCAGCCCTCAAGACATGATTGATCACACGATGACGCTCGACCAGGCTCTTGCCCTTAAAGGCTTCCGAAACTACTTTGACGCGAAAGTGGGTTCCGCCCGGGCTCGCGGCCGCACCGGGCCGCTTCATGGCGTGAGCGTGGCTCGCGTGCTTGTGGGATTCGTCGATGACTTCGATGGAGTCGGGGGCAAAGGCGGCCTGTAACTTCGCCTTGATGCGATCGCCTGCGGCAATGTCGCTTTGCTCGTCCATGTTAAGACCGCCTTAAAAAACGTCAACGGCCGCCAATTCGGCGGCTTTATTGTCATCTAACCGTATCGGGCCGCTTGCGGCCACCCCAAAGACATACATAATGCCGAAGCTATGAATTTAAAATCACATCTCTTCGACCGCATCAGGGTTAAGTCCAAATTCAGGGAGGCGCCGCGCCCAGATCAGGCGCGCTGCCAGCGTCCGGGCTGCAGCGAAGCGGGCGAGTTCCGCGCGCCAATGGGTCGTTTTCGAGAGGGCCAATATTTTTGCTTCTGCCTCGACCATGTCCGCGAATACAATGCCGCCTATAATTATTTCAACGACATGAGCGCGGAAGCAATGGCCCTTTACCAGCGCGACGCCTTGGTTGGCCATCGCCCGACGTGGTCGATGGGCGTGAACCGTGGGGCCAAGAGTTTTCGCGAGGATGGCGACGATCCGTCGCGCACGGGCGACCCGCTGGGGATGTTTCAAACGAACATCCGGCGTAATTTTAGCGAAGGGGCGAGCAAACCGCGTTACGGGCTGGCCGCCTTAAACGCCCTGTATGAATTGGGTCTCGACGATAGCGTGGACATGGCAATGATCAAAGCCCGGTACAAGGATTTGGTAAAACGCCTTCATCCCGACGCCAACGCGGGCGACCGGTCGAACGAAGACAAATTGCGCGAGATCATCCGCGCTTATAATTACTTGAACTCGGTGAAGCATGTCTGACGCTTACCGCCCGTTCAATGGGTTGTTTGCCGGGGCTCATCGAACCTCTTGGAAGGAAGGACATTTCGCAAGACAATTGGACGATCGCCCCAAATATTTGCGCTGGGCCCGGCACGAAGGACGAATACAGGCATGATAATGGATGAAAGCGCCGCTTCCGGCGGCGGCCTGCCCGACATGAAGATTTCGGTGCGCCAAGTGTTCGGTATCGACAGCGATATGGAAGCGCCTGCCTATTCAAGCGCGGACCCGCATGTTCCAGACATCGACCCGGACTATCTATTCGATCGCGATACCACCCTCGCCATCCTGGCAGGCTTTGCTAAGAATCGCCGGGTGATGATCGCCGGCTATCACGGCACAGGCAAATCGACTCATATCGAGCAGGTCGCGGCGCGGCTGAATTGGCCTTGCGTGCGCATCAATCTCGACAGCCATGTTTCGCGCGTCGATCTCATCGGCAAGGACGCCATCGTCCTCAAGGACGGCCTGCAAGTGACCGAGTTCAGGGATGGCATCCTGCCTTGGGCGCTGCAAAACAACGTCGCGCTTTGTTTCGATGAATATGACGCGGGCCGCCCCGACGTGATGTTCGTTATCCAGCGCGTCCTAGAGGTGTCGGGCCGTCTCACCCTCCTCGATCAGAGCAGGGTGATAAGGCCGCATCCGGCCTTCCGCCTGTTTTCGACGACAAATACGATCGGCCTTGGCGACACCTCTGGGCTTTATCATGGAACTCAGCAAATCAATCAAGGACAGATGGACCGCTGGTCGATCGTCGCGACCTTGAACTATCTGCCGCACGACAAGGAAGTCGATATCGTGCTTGCCAAGGCCAAGCGATTCCAGACAACCAAGGACGGCCGCGACACGGTCAGCAAGATGGTTCGCGTCGCCGAGCTTACCCGCAACGCGTTCATCGCTGGAGATCTTTCTACCGTGATGAGCCCGCGAACGGTGATTACTTGGGCCGAGAATACGGAAATTTTCGGCGACGCCGGCTTTGCGTTCCGGCTGACCTTTCTCAACAAATGCGACGAATTGGAACGCACGCTCGTCGCGGAATTCTATCAGCGCTGTTTTGGTAAGGAGCTGCCGGAGAGCGCGATAAATGTCGTCATGAGTTGAAGCGTGCCTCTGGGCATCCGCCACCCTGGGACAAGATTTTAAAAGAGCCGCGGCAGAAACCACCGTGATGAGTTCCCACAAGAAGCCGCCCTCGAAATTGCAAGCCCCGAATGAGCCGTTCAAGCGGGCGGTCGCCGGCTGCATGCGCACCCTGGCAAAAATGCCGGCGATAGATGTCGCTTTCACGGCCGAGCGGCCAAGTCTGGTTTGGATCGGCGCGAGCGCCAAGGCGCGGCTTCCGGAGCCCTCCCGCAGGCTCGACGCACGGGAAGCCGCGATCCTGCGCGGCCACGCCGATTCGATGGCGCTACGGTTAGCCTGCCACAACAAGGACGTACACCGGCGGCTGACCCCGCCAGCACCCGCCGCGCGCGCGGTTTTCGATGCCGTAGAGCAGGCGCGCATCGAGGCGATCGGATCGCGCCGGATGCTGGGCGTCGCGGGCAATCTCGATGCGATGCTCGACGACCGCTTTCAGCGCGCCCGCTATGCCGATATCGCGGTCCGCGCCGAGGCGCCGCTCGAAGACGCGCTCGCGATGATCGTGCGCGAGCGTTTGACGGGGCTTAAGCCGCCCAAGAATGCGCAAAGGATCGTCGATCTTTGGCGCCCATGGGTAGAGGAGCGCGCCGCTGGCGATCTCGACAAGCTTGGGCGGGAGATCGAAGATCAGCGGGCCTTCGCGTTTGCCGTCCACAAGCTGTTGACGGCACTCGAAATGATTGACGAGGGCAGCCTCGACACCAATCCGGAAGAGGAAGAAGGCGACGCGGGCGAGCCGGATGGCGCCGAGAAAAACCAGCCCGAGGAAGGCGCGGAAGATCGCACCGGAGACGCGAGCCGGAGCGATACAGCCGAGGCTTCATCCGATCCCATGGACGAAAGCGAGATAGATGCCGCCGACGCGCCAACCGGCGAATCCAAGGGGGACGCCGAACTCAGCCCGTCCGGCGAAGGCGGCGATCCGAGCCGCCCTCCACCACCCTCGCGCGCCGAACCCCGCAGCCCGGACTACAAGGCCTTCACCAAGAAATATGACGAGGTCGTCGCGGCGCAAGACCTCTGCGACGCCGAAGAATTCGAGCGGCTGCGCTCCTATCTCGATAAGCAATTAAATAACCTTTCCGTAATTGTGGCACGGCTTGCCAATCGTCTCCAGCGACGCCTGATGGCGCAGCAGAGCCGGTCGTGGGAGTTCGATCTGGATGAAGGTATCCTCGATCCAGCGAGGCTTCCGCGCATCATCGTCGATTCGCGGCAGCCACTCTCGTTCAAACGCGAGAAAGACACCGAGTTCCGCGATACCGTGGTGACGCTGCTTATTGATAATTCCGGCTCGATGCGCGGGCGCCCGATCACCGTCGCTGCCACCTGCGCCGATATTTTGGCCCGCACGCTGGAGCGTTGCGGCGTCAAAGTCGAGATTCTTGGTTTTACGACCCGCGCCTGGAAGGGCGGCCAATCGCGCGAAGCCTGGCTGCAGCAAAATAAGCCAGCTTCGCCCGGCCGTCTCAACGACCTTCGCCATATCATTTACAAATCCGCCGATGCGCCCTGGCGGCGATCGCGCAAACATCTCGGGCTGATGATGCGCGAAGGTCTGCTCAAGGAAAACATCGACGGCGAGGCGCTCGATTGGGCCCACAAGCGGCTGCTCGCGCGGACCGAACAGCGCCGTATATTAATGATGATTTCCGACGGCGCGCCGGTCGACGATTCGACGCTCTCTGTCAATCCCGGCAATTATCTCGAAAAGCATTTGCGCCGCGTCATCGAGGAGATCGAGACGCGCTCGCCGGTCGAACTCATCGCGATCGGCATCGGCCATGACGTGACGCGCTACTATCGCCGCGCCGTAACGATTGTCGACGCCGAGGAACTCGGCGGCGCGATGACCGAAAAACTTGCCGAACTTTTTGAGGAAACGGCGACGCCGAAGCGGCGGGCGCTTCATCGCGAAGCAGGTTTTGCGCAACGGGCAGCCCGTGGTCCGTTGCACTGATCTTTGTGTCTTTACACGTCAACGCCAAGACATCTGGCAGGGCCAACGGCCGGCGAGGAATGGGAAGAAGCCCTGGCTCGCGGGAGTCGTATAAGCTGGTACCTTTCGAGCGATGGGACAGGACCAGCGAAGGAGACAATTGAAACGAGGATCTGGGCAAAATGTGCCGGGGCCGACAGCATCCTGGCGCGACAAGTGGTTTTCGTTATTCGGAGCGACTTGGACCGATCTCAGATCGAGGATTTCGGCCTGACCCTGGAAGAAGGCAAGTTCGTCTTGCAGCAGGTGCAAGCCGGACATACTCCGTTTCAAGTCGAGCAAAGCGGGATTATTAATTGGTCCATAAGTAGCTCAGAAGCTCTTCGGCATCGAGCGAGATACCTATGCCGCGGCTCTCGACCAGGCGAAAGCCAATCTCATGGCCCAGCGGGCCATCTACCTGCAGGCGCATCAGGAATACGGGCGTAAATCGGCGTTGGGAGAGCAGATCGTCGCGTCTGGTTGTGGCCGACGGCTCGCAGCGCGCCATACCGGGCAAAAGAGTCACGCCCCAGATTGCCGCGGCTGCGCGCGCCGGAAGCGCGACAATGCCGAGGCGCAAACCTCCAACGTTTAAAGGAATTTCCCGCCATACCCAGGTAGGTCAATTGCTGATGCTGCAAAAGACGTCCGGCAGTAGACCGTCCCACTTCGATCTCGATCACCGTCGGCTTATGTCACATTGGAGCATGCCGGAATCGAAAGAGTCGAGCAACTTATTCTGGACATGCTCCAAGCGTTCCCGTAAATCCCGCGGATAGGCTTTTGTCCCATGCCGGCCTCCTTTCCAGTCGACATGGCGAATCACGCTTCGGCCGTTTGGGAATCCCCTCCGATTCTGGCTATTCGAGACGCGCACTAACTTCCGTGCCATTAATCCCGACGACTTTCGTGGTCCGGCGCGGACGGTATATATTTGGGGGGGGAAATATGAAATATGTGCGCCGGTCCGTTCGCCAAGCAGGCGCCGAACCCATTGCCGTGTGCGAACGGCAATGTGAATATATCGATGCGGGCTTGCAGGCGCCGCCGATTCGAAGCCGCGGCCAAATTGCTTGCATTGCAGCCTGGAAACCTGGACCTGGGAACATGAGGAATGAGCCGAGAACCAGCTTGTCGAACGGAGGACTGGCTGATTCGCGGGGTGCCGCGGGCCGCTCGCCCAATTCAGTTCTCCTGAATCATTGCATCGTTGGCGGGCCGCCATTTGGAGGCAGCCTTGCAAGCAAAAAATCGAACGGGCGGCGGGAGCGGTGAAGATCCTAGCGGGCAACTCCAATCGGTCTCTGACGGAGGCAATCGCGGCGTATCTCGGGGTGCCGTTGACCAAGTGCCAGGTTCGCCGCTTCGCCGATTTGGAGGTTTTCGTCGAGATTCAAGAGAACGTTCGCGGCCAGGATACTTTCGTCGTTCAATCGACCTCGTATCCGGCGAACGATCATCTAATGGAAGTCCTGATCATGACCGACGCGTTGCGGCGCGCCTCGGCAAGGCGAATTACCGCGGTCATTCCCTACTTCGGTTACGCAAGGCAAGATCGCAAGCCCGGTCCGCGCACGCCTATTTCGGCCAAGCTCGTCGCCAACCTCATCACCCGCGCTGGTGCCGACCGTGTTCTCACGGTGGACCTCCACGCTGGCCAAATCCAGGGCTTCTTCGATATTCCGACCGACAACCTTTATGCCGCGCCCGTCCTGGTCCGGGACATCAAGGAACGGCTAAAACTCCATAACGTCATGGTGGTGTCCCCCGATGTCGGTGGCGTGGTGCGCGCCCGCGCCTTGGCAAAACGCATTGGCGCGCCGCTCGCCATTGTCGATAAGCGCCGCGAACGCGCGGGCGATTCGGAAGTCATGAATATTATCGGCGACGTTGCCGGCAAGACCTGCATCCTGGTCGACGATATCGTCGATTCTGGGGACACTTTGTGCAATGCGGCGGATGCCATGCTGCGGGACGGCGCCCAGGTGGTCTATGCCTATATCACGCACGGGGTTCTTTCCGGCGGAGCGGTGGCGCGAATCGCCGCCTCGCGGCTCAAGGAACTGGTTCTCACCGACACCATCCAAGCAACCGAAGCGATCCGGGTTTCCAACAATATTCGGGTAGTTTCGATCGCGCCCTTAATCGGCGAGGCGATCGCTCGAATCGCGAAGGAAGAAAGCGTTTCAAGCCTGTTTGACTGACCGGCGCGTGAAAGTAATAATATCCCATTATTCTATACCCCGTTCACGTCAGAACCCGAAAATCCCTTGGGCTGATGACGCGAAAATTATCGGCGACGGAGTCGCGGAAGCGGTTCCAGTTCTTGGGGACTTTGGCGCGCAAGAAATCAAGCGTGGCATCCGCGAATTGTCCGCATATGGCGTAGCATTTGTTGTGCGTGACATTCCTGTGCATGAGGCCTCATAGCCGCTCGATCGGGTTCAGATGCGGGCAATAGGGCGGGATGAAATGCAGCGTGATCCGGCAGCCTGGCCGGGCGAGCCATTCCCGCACCATCTTGGCATGATGATAGCGCGCATTGTTGAGAAAAACATGGATGAGCACAAGCATCATGGCTCGCACAGTTCGCCAACCCCGAATGAAGAAAGTTCCGCTGTCCGAACTCAAGGACGATCTATCTCGATTTCTTCGAGAGGCGGAGACGCAGGAGATCGTCATCACGCGCCATGGCAAACCGGCGGGCGTGCTGATCGGCTTCGAGTCGGAAGAAGACTGTTTCGAGTACCGCCTCGAACGTGATCCGCGTTTCTTGCGCCGTATCGAACAGGCGCGGAGCAGCCTGCGTGCGGGACGAGGGATCCGGCTCGAAGACGTTGAAACCGAATAACGGCGCGGGCGACGCGCCGCCGGACGTTCCCCGCTTGCCTCATAGGACAGGCGGCTCGCTCGAAAAAATCCCCAAATCAAGGACCCGGGCTTGTGGCGCCTGCCCGCAACGGAGTTAAGGGAGCTTCGCGCCTGGCACCGGTAAAGCTTGGGGTATTATGCGCTTGACAAGTTATGCTTGATTGGCCTCCTTCTACCTAGATGAGAATGTGGCTTTTTATGTTGGCGCTTGTCCTTTTGACCGCGTGCGAACGGGGTGATCCCATGCAGCGCGTCAAGGAAAGTTGCGAACGGGAGTTTGGCACGCAAGGCCAACCTGCGGTAGATAAATGCGTGCGCTGGTCGGTCGCGCCGCCGGTATCACGATAACGCTCAGCGCTTGGCGAGCTTCCCCGCAAAGGCACGGGCTTGCGGCAATTGCGCTTCAAAATAGGCCGCGGAGTTCGCATCGCCGTCCCCTGGGAATCCCACCCGGTTCGGTCTCAGCGGATGAAGCTCTCGTGCGACAAATTGGCCGCAAAATATAGCGAAAAAAATTGACAGATGCGCGGAAGAAGCGCAGCATTAGAATGCTTCCGCCGTTGTCGACAAGAGTCGGCCGAAGCGGATGGTGCCTTCTTTCGACAACTCATCAGTGACAATGCAATGGAGGAGCGATGACTCCACCGGGACAGTGCAACTGACCCCGACAGGCGCGGGGTCACGGTGGCGCGAAAGCCAAGAATGCCGGCCGGTCGAAACGCCGCCGCCGACAATCTGATATCAACGTGCGGTAGCGCCCGCGAAGGCCAAGCGGATGTTAGCTCGCACCGGGAATCTGCATAAATCACAGATCGCTTCGCAAAGGCGAAGCTAGAGCCCCGCAGCTGCTTCAATGCACCGGGGCTCGTTGTGCGTCTATCGCATGTTTATTTTCCTCCTCATACCATTTCCACATTGGAGTGACCTGATGGAGGGGAATGAGGCGATGGATTTGACGGTTTCAGGGTTGCGTTCGATAGAGAGGATCGCCCACCTGAGCTTGGCGCGCACGGCGCCGATGGATTTGAGGGCGCGGTTCTTGAAGATTTTCTCGCGGATTTCATCCCAGAGATTTTCTTTCGGGTTGAGTTCTGGCGCGTAAGGCGGCAGGAAGAGAGCCGAGATATTGCAAGGAAGCACGAGGTCGCCAGCGCGATGGTTGGGGCGCCGCCTTGAACCAAGAGGATATCCTGCCCGGCAAACTTTCGCGGCAGGGCATCGAGGAAGGCCGGGAAGCAGGCCGTATTCGATGCCGGCATGATCGGATGGACGGACGTCCCGTCCTTCGGAGAGGCCGCGCCGTGCAAATACGCGCCGTGCAAATAGATGTATTCGCGAATGTGCACCGATGCGACAGAGGCGCGCTTCATCCGCGAACATGATTGGCAACCGGCGGCCGCGCCTGGTTTTCCGCACGGCATGTGGAAAGCCGTTTTTTTAAAAGCGTTCGAGCCGCGATGTCGCGTTTGGGATGAAACGGACGCGGCATCGGCTTGCGCCAACCGTGACGGGCCAGAAGATGATAGATCGTGCGGTTCCCGGTTTCGCGCCCGATGGCCTTTTCGTCGTGGGCCGCCTTGAGATCGTGGATGTTCGACATTTCGCCGGCCCCGGCGGCCTTGGCAAAACGCGTAAGCCAAGCCTTTTCTCCGCCAAGGTCATGTTCTCGCGCTTGCGCCCGCCGCTTGGCTTGCGTTTCAGCGCCTTGAGGCCGCCGTGGTCACAGGCCATCTGCGCTCGGTTCACTGTGCTCAGCGACACGCGGAATCACAACCAACAACCGTTGGCCATCCCAAACAAACCTGCTTAGCTACCCCTTGAATTTCTTGTCGATCGGTTCAGATATGCGCATGCGTCGGAGGAGCGAGAGTTGGGTCTCGCGGACATCGGCAGTGTCGCAGCAGGTACCAACAGAGTGAGCCTCGCACGGTCGGGTCGAAGGCCCTTTTTGGCTGAGCTTGCGCTTCTATCGCCGATTTGCCCCGTCGCGATCGCGCGGAGGTTTTATGGGAATTCGCGTTTCCCGGCAACCAGCCGCGCTGATCGCAATGGTTCTGATCGTGGTAGTCGGCCTTCTGGTATTTTCGGCCCCCGCGCGGCCCAAAGTTGCCGCGGCCAGGCCGGAATCCGGTATTGCGGCAGCTTGCAGTCCCGGCAGCCGAACAGGTCGCGCAGATCTCGACGACAATTTGCAATCCTCCGACAGGCTTACAATCGCCGTCCGCACACCGAGCAATTATGATCCGACAAGGGCCTATCCGCTGCTCGTCGTCTTCCCGCCGGCAGGATTCAATCGCCGCCAGTCCGAGACTTTCTACGACCTAACGACCGAGGCGACGCGGCGTGGTTTCATCGTCGCCTACAGCGACCACATAGTTCTGTCGCCCACGGCAGTCTCGCAACAGGCGAAGGTGGCGGCGACCGTCGCGAGCTTTTTCTGTGTCGATGAAGCTTCATTCGCTTATTTCGGCCACTCCGATGGCGGCTCAATGGCCGAGGGTATCCCGGCATACGTCCGCAAAGCTAGCTCGGCGCCACACAGCATCGTCGCCAGCGCCGCGGGCATCACGAGCGAAGACCTCGCTACGATGGCATGTCCGTCAATCTCGGCTGTTTTGATCGTCCACAGCCGCACCGATGAACGCTTTCCGGACTTCGGTCGCGGCGCCGCGGCCTATTGGGGCCGGTGCGCGGCCGGCGCGCCGGAAACTCTTAACCCTCTTGCCGATGGCTGCCGTGACTTCTCAGATGTGCCGGAGGGCGGCGCGTCACCTATTGCGAAACATCTCTGCCACATCGGCGCTGGCCTTCGATGAATACCGCAATGCTTGATTTCATTCAGGGCGGTAAGGCCAAGCTGCCATAGGGCCTGGCGGGCTTTGCAAGCAATGGAGTGTGCCGAGTTTCGCGGCGGTTGGCACCGGTGCGATTTTGTGATCGGACGCCTCGGTAGTGGGTCCATTTGAAATTTAACCCCATTGACATGCGGCTCGCGTGAAACTTCTCTCGTGGTATGCTTGGCATCCAACGAGGGAATTGCGTGATGAATTTCACCTTGGAAAAGCTCGGCCTACGGCGCCCTGACGGTCGTCTAGATATCCGCGAGAGGCTTGTTCATGTGGCGCCCGATCTAGACGCGGCAATCAATAGCGCAAAACGCATTGTTCAGACGACGTTTAATGTCACGAATGTTGCAGGCTTTCGCCTCTTAAATAACGACGGTACTAATTTCCCAAGTTTATACATGACAATTCAGGCAGCGTAGCGAACATGCTTTGCATGGAAATACGACTTGACCCTGTGGGGACGGTGGATCGATCTGAGGATTGACGAGGTTGTTGCGGCGAGATCGTCGCGGGTATTGGCGCGCGGCTTGTTTTTGATCGTCTG